>JBEQUD010000247.1:0-2976 GCA_040349235.1 Acidobacteriota bacterium | reverse complement strand
CGGGCGGAAAGAGCAGGAAGCCGAACGCGAGAAGCGTGCGGCGCAAGCCGGCGCGCCCCAGTCCGGCGGCGGCGGGGGGGCCAGCCAGCGCGAGCTCGCGCAGCAGGCCGAGGACGCCGCACGCCGTCTCGAGCAGCTGTCGCGCGAAGAGCAGCGGCCCGACCTGGCCGCCGCGGCCAAACAGATGCAGGACGCCGCGAACGCGATGCGCCAGGCGGCCTCGGGCGGCGCGCAGAACGGCGCGCAGGCGAACGCGGCGCTCGAGAAGCTGCGGGACGCGGCCAAGCAGCTCGGGCGCGAACAGGCCTCGCGCACCGGGCGCGACATCCAGGACGCCCTCAAGAAGGCCGGCGCCCTCGCCGACGAACAGAAGGATGTCGCCGCGGGTGTGCAAGGCCTCGACCAGGCTGGCGCGGCACGGCCGTCACAAGCGCAGACGCTCGCCGATCGGAAGCAGGCGATGGACAATCGCGTGGCGGATCTGCAGCAGCAGCTCGCGAAGCTGGCCAACGACATGCGCCGGACGGAAAAGGACGCGTCGCGCAAGCTCGACGAGGCGTCGGCGGGCATCACCGACAAGAAACTCCGGGAGAAGATTCGGTACTCGCGGAATACCCTGCAAGCCGGCGGGTCGCAGTACGCGCGGGCCATGGAAGAGGACATCTCGGCCAACCTGGACGCGCTACGGAAGAAGATCGGCGATGCCGCGGGCGCGCTCGGCAGCCAGGCAAAACAGGATTCGCTGGCCAACGCCGCCGACCAGGCCCGGAGCCTTGTGCGCAACATGGAATCGCTCAATCAGCGGCTGAACGACCGCGCGAACGGCACCGACCGCGGCCAGGGCGGCCAGCAGAATGCGCAGCAGAAGGATGGCCGGAGCCAGGGCCAGCAGCCCGGCGGCCAACAGCCCGGAGCCCAACAAGGCCAGCAGGGACAGAAGGGTCAGCAAGGCACTTCCGGGCAACAGGGCCAGAACGGTCAGGGGCAGGGGCAGCAAGGACAACAAGGCCAGCAGGGGCAGAACGGCCAAGGGCAAGGACAGGGACAGGGACAAGGCCAGGGGCAGGGCCAGGGACAGGGACAGGGACAGGGGCAACAAGGCCAGCAGGCGCAGGGCGGGCAGCCGGGCGGGTACGGTGGAGGCTCGCCGACGAGCCAGGGCCGCGCCGCGGCTGGCGGCACCGGGCGCTTCTCGGCCGAGGATCTGCGGCAGTTCACGCGCGAGTTCCAGGAGATGGGACGCGACGCGCAGCAGCTCCGCCAGCAGCTCCAGGCGGCCGGCGTCAATCCGCAGGACATCGACGCCGCCATCCGCGACCTTCGGCAGGGCGAGAACCAGAGCGCGTACGCCGACCCGAAGAGCCTCGAGAAGCTGCAGGAGGCGGCACTCGAGCGTCTGAAGCAGTTCGAGTTCAACCTTCGCCGCAAGATGGAGAGCGGCGGCGATTCGCTGGCCCTCTCCGGGTCCGACGAAGTCCCTGCTGGATTTCGACAGGCAATCGAGGAGTACTACCGCTCGCTCGCGAAGAAGCCGACCGCACGCTAACCGCGGGCCTCACGACGCCGCGTCCGTCAACCGATAAGTCTCGGGGGAGGCTCCGCGCCTCCCCTCCTCTCCGCGCGTCGGTGCATCAGACGGGTGGCAGCATGAGCGAAACGAGGCCGAATCCCACGGGACGCGTTATCCGATTTGCCGACGAGGACATCATCGTCAGCAAGACCGACCTCAAGGGTCGGATTACCTACGCCAACGACGTGTTCGTGCGCGTGTCGGGCTATTCGGCAGCCGAACTCCTGGGCGCGCCGCACAGCATCCTGCGCCATCCGGCGATGCCGCGGTGCGTCTTCAAGCTCCTATGGGACACCATCGCCGACAGGCGCGAGATCTTCGCCTACGTCCTCAATCTGGCGAAGAACGGCGACGAATACTGGGTGTTCGCGCACGTCACCCCCAGCTACAACCTGACAGGCGAACACGTCGGGTATCACTCGAACCGCCGCGCGCCGCATGCCGACGCCCTGGCACAGGTCGCTCCCCTCTACGCCGCGCTGCTCGCTGAAGAACGCAGGCACGCCGACCGCACCACCGGCATGCGCGAATCGACGGCCCTCGTGTTGAATCTCCTCGCCAAGCATCGGGTGGACTATGGACAGTTCGTCTTCGGGCTGTCCAAGCACACGGCGCTGCATACGGGGGCCGCATGACGCCCCCGCCGTTCAATACGCCGGCGGCGGCCGCAGACAGATCGTCGGAGACGAGCGTCGCGCCCCTCGCGGACCCGATGACGCTGGCGTCCATCGCCGCGGTCTGCGAGCGGGCGGCGCTCGGCGACCTCGAAGCCCGCATCGTGGGCATCGACGAGGCGTGCGACGTCGCCCCGGTCTGCCACGCCATCAACCGCATGCTCGACATGGCGGACTCGTTCGTGCGCGAGGCCGCCGCCGCCATGGACAGCTGCAGCCAGGGGCGTTTCCATCGGCCGATCCTCAAACGTGGTCTGAAGGGGGCCTACCGCCAGAGCGCGGTCGTCATCAATCGAGCCGGCGTCGCGATGCGCGAATCGCACGAGCAGGTGGCGTTCGCCGCACGACTGGCCGAGGAGAACGCCGCGGCCGTCACCGTCGTCGCGGCCGCGTGCGAGCAGCTCCGCGCGAGCGGCGCCGAGATTTCGCGTCAGGCCGGGCAGGCGGCCGAGTTGAACGAGGGGGCCGTCGCGCAGGCGGCCGCGGCCGTCGAGGCTGCGACCGCCCTCCACGAGGTGGGACGCACCATCGGCGGCATCGTGGCGCTCATCGAGAAGGTGGCGGGCCAGACGAACCTGCTGGCGCTCAACGCGACCATCGAGGCGGCGCGCGCCGGCGAGGCCGGCAAGGGGTTTGCCGTGGTCGCCTCCGAGGTCCAGAACCTGGCCAACCAGACCGCGCGCGCGACCGAGGAGATCACCCAGCAGATCGGCGCCATGCAGGGCGCCACCC
>JBEQUD010000234.1:0-4313 GCA_040349235.1 Acidobacteriota bacterium | reverse complement strand
CGCGGAATCATTGGCGGCCGAGAGGCCGACGGCCGATACCGCGAGGACGCCGAGCACCGTCATTGCAAGTCTCATCATGGGAATCCCGTCTGTTTCGCTGGCTGCTTCGTTTACTTGGACTCGTACGTCTTGCTGAAGCCGTTGCGCAGATTCGTCACCGTGAACCGGCCCTGCGCATCGACGGATGCCTTCAACATGCTGCCCTTGCACGTCTCGGACGGCTCGAGATTCGCGATCATCTTCTCGTCCGTGTTGACGTTGGCCGGGGTCCCGAGCGCGAGGTGCCCCTGCCAGATGTCCTGCAGCCCCGGCGACTTGCGAAGCGTCTCGAAGACGCTCGGCGGCCCACCTTTGCGGGGACCGTTGTTCATGACGGCGACGGTCGGCTGGAAGGCCCAGACGAGTTGCGGCGAGTTGGACCGGTCGAGCCCATGGTGGCTCACCTGAAACAGATCGACCCTGCCCACGAAATTCGTCGGGCACACCATCTTCTGCTCGTAGTTCACCGTGAGATCGCCCAGATCGACGAAGTCGAACTTCCCGTACTTGAGGGCGATGCCCACGCTCTGGTCGTTGTCGGGATCGACCTCGGGGTTGCGCTCCTTGTGGTCCGCGCAGGCGGGGTTGAACTCGCCGGCGCCGGGACGCGCCTTCGCGAGGGCCTGCCCGGCCGCCATGACGACGTCTATCTCGACGCCGTCCAGGGGAATGCGGTCCCCGGCTTTCAGGATCCGGCGCTTGCCGGCGGTGAGCGCGACGTAGGCGTTGTACGCCTCGTTCACGTTCGGTCGGCTGATCTCGACGGTTTCGCCATGGTCGAGATACATCCCGACAGGAATCATCTTCTGCAGCGCGGCGAGACCGCCGACGTGGTCGCCGTGGAAATGGGTGATGAGCACCATGTCGATCTTCGACAGGCCGGCCGCCTGCGCCGCGGCGAAGATGCGCTTGGGATCGCGATCGTCAGGCCCGCGGCTGCCCGTATCGACCAGCAGCGATTGCCCGGCCGGCGTGACGATGAGGGTCGATGCCCCGCCCTCCGCGTCGCTCCAGTAGATTTCGAGTTTGCCGCTCGCAGCATGGGCGGCGCCGCCGCCAAGCGCGCCGGCCAGCAGGACACCAACCATGACCAGACAGTGCTTGAACATGCGCTTCAACATGCGTCCCCGGCCCTCATGAAGAGAAGTCACGGCCCCAGAGTGTATGTGATGTGCCCGCTCCAGGGGTAGGTCTGTTTCTGGTGTGGTAACTTCACTACGTCAACGGGAGGGTGTTCATGGTTAGGTCTCGACTGCTCACGCTCAGCGCGGCGCTGGTGCTGGCGGCCGGGGCTGCCGCGCTGGTCCGGTCGGAGACGGCTGCCGTGCAGGCCGCTCCGGCTCCGGTTCCAGCGCCAGCCCAGGCCCCCACGGCGGCGACACCGGCCACCGCCACCTACGTCGGGTCCGCGAGGTGCGCGTCGTGCCACCAGGCCATTTACGACCGGTGGGCGAAGACGCGGATGGCGAATGTCGTGCGGGACCCGAAGGTGCATCCCGACGCCATCATCCCCGACCTGTCGAAGCCCGATCCCCTCGTCACGTTCAAACGCGACGATATCGCGTTCGTCTACGGCAGCAAGTGGAAACAGCGCTACTGCACGAAGGTCGGGGACGACTTCTTCCCGCTGCCCGCCCAGTGGGACGTGACGCACAAGGTCTGGCGTGCCTACATGGTCCAGCCCAATACGGACTGGTGGGTGCCGTTCTACCCCGCCGACAACATGAAACGCCCGACTGGTCCCTTGTGCGACGGCTGCCACGCGGTGAACTACGACGTGCAGAAAAAGACCGTCACGGAGTGGAACGTCGGCTGCGAGCGCTGCCACGGGCCGGGCAGCGAGCATGTGCGCCGTCCGGGCGTCGCCACCATCGTCAACCCGGCGCGCCTCGACACGGTGCGCGCGACCGACACCTGCATCCAGTGCCATTCCCAGGGCCAGCCGCTGACGAACCCCATCGGCGGCCGGCACTACGATTGGCCAGTAGGGTTCCATCAAGGCCTGGACCTGAAGGATTTCTGGCGGCTCGAGGAACACAAGCTCGGCGAGACGACGTTCACCCACTTCGCCGACGGCACCGGGCACAAGAACCGGATGCAGGGCAACGACTTCGTGCAGAGCGTGATGTACACGCGGGGGGTCACGTGCTTCAGCTGCCACGACCCCCATGGCACGGCCAACGCCGCGGACCTCATCAAGCCGGCCAAGGAACTTTGCCTCACCTGCCACGGGCCGAGCTCGCCGAATGGTCCGCACGCGGCCAGCATCGAGGCGCACACCCACCACCCGCGCGGCAGCGCGGGCGGGGAGTGCGTGGCCTGCCACATGCCGAAGATCGAGCAGACCATCGCCGATGTGAACGTCCGCAGCCACACGTTCAAGTTCATCACCCCAGGGGCGACCGAGCAGCTGAAGGTGCCCAACCCCTGCACCACCTGCCACACCGATCGCTCCCCGCAGTGGGCGCGGGACACGCTGAAAGGCTGGCCGGGCGTGTCGTCGTGGCGAATGGACTAGACCTGGGGATGGACTAGAACTCGCGTCGGCGAGCGGGGGACGGGCGACGCCGGACTGGTTTTCGGGGGCTCGCAGCCCCCAGCACGGCATCGACCGCCCCCATTTCCATCTGGTCCCGTGCCTCGAGCGTCTCGGCGACCGCGTCCCCCACGGCTGCGGCGACCTGGCGCACGCGCCCCATCGCGCCCGACGAGGCCGCCTTGCGCTTCGTGGCGAATCGGTGCAACGCGAGAACCGGCGCAGCCGCGTGCGTCAGGACACGGTACGCAGTGGCACCACGCCTGGCAAAGACGCGATCGTCGCCTTGTAGCGTCATCACGACGACGTCTGCCGTGCCCGTCGCTGCCAGCGCGGCAATTTCGTCCGCAGGGTCCCCGACGCCCACGTGGCATGCGGACTCCAGATGCGCCGGCAGCGTGGCGCTGACCTTTTCGAGGATCTCGAGGCCCCGGGCCGCGCGTTGGCGTTCCTGAGGCTCGAGCGTCGAGCGAAACCAGGCGGGCAGGTGCCATTGCGGGACGACGTACACCAGCAACAGCGAGGCGTCGAACGCGCGCGCAACATCCGCCGCGCGGCTGACGTCGTGCACCCAGTCTCCATCGAGATCGAGGGGGGCGATCACCCTGGTGAATCCGGTGGGCAGACCGTTCACGGTTCGCGTCGATCGCCCAGCTGATTTCACCTGGGGCACGGCCAGTACCGGCACCGGGGACTGGCGGATGACCTGCTCTGCGGTCGAACCAAAGAACAGCTTCGCGACCCCGCGCGGGCCGTGCGTCCCCATCACGATGACATCGCTCTTCACGCGCGCAGCCGCTCGCAGGATCTCCTTGGCCGGATCCCCCGCGGCCACCATGCAGACGACGTCGCCGCGCCGTGCGCGGCTCGTCCCGAGCGACCGGTCAACAAACCGCTCGAGTTCCGTGCGTGCTCGCTCGAGGAACTCCCGGCGACGGTGGTACACGGCGGCGGCCGCCGCAAGCAAGAGGGGATCGTTGACGAACAGGACGGTGAGACGTCCGCCGCTGCGGCGCGTCAGTCCCCTCGCGTGCCGGATGGCGTCTTCCGCCGGCTTCGAGAAATCGACCGGGCACAGGACCGAACGAAACGGCTTGGTGCCCTTTGAACGCTTCATGGATTCACCCTTGGCTGATGGTATCAGGCCGCCGCAACAGTATGATGGGCGGGCGCATGTCGGACACCCGCAGGCGCACCGACGTGATGTCCAGTGACCGCCTATCCGACGCGCTGTTGTGGGCCGCCCTCGCTGCCCTGCTCTATCTGTTGTTCCTCGTCGTCCAGCCCTTTCTCACCCCGCTTGGATGGGCGGGGGTCATGGCCATCGTCTTCTATCCGATGCACGAGCGCCTCGAGCAGCGCTGGGGCGGGGGGCGGAGCGCGGCCATCACGACCCTCGCCGCCGCGCTGCTCGTCATCGTTCCGCTGCTCCTGGTCACGGCCGCATTCGTGCGCGAAGCCATCGACGCGGCCGCCGGCCTCCAGAGCGCGTTCCTCGACGGACGTCTCGCCTGGATCGAGCGCGCATGGCGGGCGCTCGAACATCGCGTACCGGCGGCCCAGCGCCTGGATGTCGCCGTCCTGGTGACGGATACCGCCAAACGCGGCGCCATGCTGCTTGCCGCGCAATCAGGGGCCGTCCTCGTCAACGTCGTGGGGTTCACGTTCAGTCTCGTCATCGCCCTGTTCGCCACGTTCTTCGTCCTACGCGACTCCAGGGTCATCATGGCGACCGTGC
>JBEQUD010000233.1:0-4216 GCA_040349235.1 Acidobacteriota bacterium | reverse complement strand
CCATGTCCCGGGTGCGCGCGCGTTGATTGCGCGCTACCTGGCCGGCCACGGCACCGCCGCGATCCTCTGGCTGGTGTCGGCGGTCGTGCCCGCACCAGCCCGCTTCTGGCTGTGGGGCGTGGCGTTCGCCATCGACCTGGGGACCCCGTGGCTCGCCGTGCGGCACAGCGCCGCCGTCCCGCCAGACGCGGCGCACCTGCCCGAGCGGTTCGGCCTGTTCACTTTGATTCTGCTCGGCGAGTCCGTGGTCGCGGTGATGCGAGGCATCGAAAGCCAGGAGGACTGGACGCCCGCGGCGGCCCTGTCCGCGTTTCTCGGGATGGGCATCCTCCTCGCACTCTGGTGGTGGTATTTCGACGGCGTCGCCGGCCCGGCGGCCCAACCGGTCAGAAACCACCGCGACGCCCTACGCTTCCACGTGTGGAGCTACGCGCACTTTCCGCTGTATCTCGGCCTCGTCGTCTCCGGCGTGGGCCTGGAGCGGATCGTCATGGACGCGTCGCGGGCCAGGCTGCCGCCCGGCGAAGCGCTGATCCTGTCGGGAGCGTTCGGGCTCGTGATGCTCGCGATGGCGGCCATCGGCGCGACCTCCGCCGGCAGCCGACGGCCGCGGCGCGTCACAGCCGCCGTCCATGTCGGGCTGGCGGCGGCGATGGTCGCGATCGTCATCGGCGGCCGCTTGTCGTCGCCCATTGCGCTCGTCGTCACCCTCGCGTCCGCGTGCCTCGTACAGCTTGGCGCGTCTCTCTACGCGCCGACGCGCGCGCAAGCCACGGCGACATCCGCTCGGGTCGGCACCGCCTGAGATTCACCGCGGAAAAAACGCCAGCCGAACAACAGCCGCGCGGTCCACGGCCCGGCACCCGAGGGGACGGGCGGGGGCGACGCTCGTCAGGTGGAAGCGGCGTCCAGCCACGGGCCCGCGGCCGGCGCCGCGTAGCCCGCAAACGCGTCCAGCAGCGAACCGGCCTCCTCTGAAACAACGACCCGCGCGTGGTTCTCGGACCTGACGAAACCCTCCGCGACCGACTGATCCAGAAACGCCAACAGCCCGTCGAAGTAGCCGGCGACGTTCAGCACCCCGCACGGCTTCTGGTGCAGGCCTAGCTGCGCCCAGGTCAGGACCTCGAACAGCTCTTCGAGTGTGCCCCACCCGCCGGGCAACGCGATGAAACCGTCAGCGAGTTCGGCCATCATGGCCTTGCGCACGTGCATCGAGGGCACGACCCGCAGGTCCGAGAGCCCCTCGTGGGCCACCTCCCTCGCGACGAGCGCCTGCGGGATCACGCCGGTCACGTGTCCACCAGCATCGAGGACGGCGTCGGCCACGGCACCCATGAGTCCGATTCGCCCGCCGCCGTAGACAAGGCCGAGTCCGCGGCCGACCAGGGCCGCGCCGAGACCCTGGGCCGCCGCCGTGTATACCGGACGCACGCCCGGCTGCGATCCAGCAAACACGCAGATGCGTTTCACGCCCTGGATTTTAGCGCGCTATTTGTTATCAGCGACGGCCACCGGCTACACTCGTCCCTGCCGTCAGCCATTTTTCCATCGAGCTGTCGCAACACACTGTCCCAAGCAACACTGTCCCAAGCAACACTGTCCCAAGGACTCGCTGGTGACCCGAGACGATATCCGACTGCCCGCGTGGGCCCGCTGCATGGACGGTGCAGCCCTCGCGCTGCTCGTGGCGGCCGCACATGTCGGCATGAGCGGCGGATTTGCGATCCGCGTCCTGGGCCTCCGCCTCAGTGCGCGGTCCCCCTGGCGGGCGGCGGCGCTCGGCGCCCTGCTTCTCGTGGTGCGGCATCTCCTCCTCGCACGGCCGGCCGTGCATACGTCCATTCAGGCTGTCTGCCGCAGGGCCGTGCATGCGCTGCGGCGGATGCCATCCGATCGCGACCTGCTCAGCGTCACCGCGGTCCCAGCCGAAGCAGCGTGGCGGCGAAGGGCCCTCGACGGCGTCGGCGCGCTCTGTCTCTTCGCCGGCCTCACCGTGTTCATGACGTATCCGCAGATTCGCCACCTGGGTAACGGGGTCAGCCCGGATACCGGCGATCCACTGCTGTCCACCTGGCGCCTGTCGTGGATCGCGCATCAGGTGGTGCGCGATCCGCTGCACCTGTTCGACGCGAACATCTTCTACCCTGCCCGCTACACGCTCGCCTTCTCGGACTCGATTCTGCTACCGGGGCTGACCGCCGCGCCCCTCGTCTGGGCGGGTGTGCCGCAGCTGGTTGCGTACAACCTGCTGCTGCTGTCGGGGTTTGCGCTGTCGGGGGTGGGAATGTTCCTGCTGGTGCGGTCGCTCACCGGCAGCTATGGGGCCGCGTTCGTGTCCGGCTTCGTCTTCGCGTTCTTGCCCTTCCGCTTCATGCACTACGCCCATCTCGAGCTCGTGCTGACGCAGTGGATGCCGCTCTGCCTGTGGGCGCTCCACCGCACGGCACAGAGCGGGCGGACGCGGGACGGCCTGCTGACAGGCCTCTTCTTCGCACTCCAGACGCTGTCGTGCATCTACTACGGCATCTTCTTCGCCACATTCCTCGCGCCCTTCGCCGCCGCGCTGCTCCTGGCGAAGCCGTGGGCGAAGACGGTTCGGGCGCTGAAGGCCCTCGGTGCCGGCGCCATCCTGGCCGGGGTGCTCCTCGCACCGATCGTCCCGCCTTATCTCGCCGCGAGGGCCTCCGTCGGCGAACGGCCCCTCTGGGAGATCGAGCACTACAGTGCCAGGCCGCACGACTACCTCGCCGCACATCCCCGGAATCTGCTGTTGGGCGACGCCGGGTCCGGCGCCGATCAGCCCGAGCGCGCGCTCTTTCTCGGATTCGTGGTGCCCCTCGTGGCCCTCCTCGCGCTGTGGCCCCCGCTGTCGGGCGCGCGCGTCGGATACGCCGCGGCTCTGCTTCTGGCGTTTGATGTTTCCCTCGGACTGAACGGCGTCTCGTACGCCTGGCTGCATGCCTTCGTCTTGCCCTACCGCGGGCTGCGTGTCCCGGCGCGCATGGCAATGCTGGTGGGTCTGTCGCTGTCCGTGCTCGTCGGCTACGCCGTCGCGCGCATGACCGCCCGGCGCGGCCCGTGGGCTGCGGGCGGCATCACCCTCGCCATCGGCCTGCTCGTCTTCGGAGAATATCGAAGCCAGCTCGACCTGGGCATCGTCGGCACCACGCCGCCGCCTATCTACGACAGACTACGTGCCGAGCCCGGAAGTGTCCTGCTCGAGCTGCCGCTCAAGTCGCCCGACATCTATCTCGAGCCGGTCTACATGTATTTTTCGACGTTCCACTGGCACAAGCTCGTCAACGGGTACAGCGGATTCAGTCCGGTCTCCTACGGACGGCTCCTCGAGCTGATGGCCACGTTCCCCGATCGCCCGTCCCTCGCAGAGCTCCGGCGGCGGGACGTCCGTTTCGTCATCGTGCACGGGGACCTGTTCGATGACGTCAACGAATACGAACAGACGCTGAAGAGCTTGGACCATCATCCGGACCTCGAGCTCGTTGCCTCCGAGCCCTGGCAGGGTCGGCAGACTCGCCTCTATCGCCTACGCCCGGACGCCCCGCCCTTCTCGCGCCAGAGTTCCTGACCGCACCGCGTGCACCGCGTCGCGCCATATCGGCCCGGGCACGCTTCTCGCATAGTGAGCGGCCGTCGCGGTATCTCGCCGCGGTCACTAGCGGAGAACGACAGATGCGCAGCGTATTGCCTCGTCACGACGATCGGTATGTTCCGTCATACGATCCGCGCGCGGTGCTGCGGGCCTGGAGCGGGAGCGATGGGCAAACAGACCTCGGTGGCTGGACCGAGCCCGACGAAGACGCGTTCCGCCGAGCCCTGCAAGAGCTGTCGCGTGAGTTCATCCTGGCTCGAGTTGTCATCGAGCGCATCGACTAGAACACATGGGGTGAGCGGCGGCCCGGAGCGTCAGCGGTAACCCACCAACGGAAGCGGCGTGCCACTTAAGGCGCCGCGCATACCATCACGTACGTCGAGGCGTCGATCTAGCGCGGCCCCTTGCCGCCCGCCGCCGGACGCGCGGCGTCTTTGAGCGCCTTGAGGTGCACGAGGTCCTGGTCGTCTTCCTTGCAGGCCACTTCGAGTAACTCCGAGCGCGTCGCTTTCAGGGGGAAGGCAATCGTCCACGGTCGCGCATACGCGACTGGATCGAGCACCGTCGCTTCGTAGTGCAGCGTCGCGCCGTCGAGCGGTGTCA
>JBEQUD010000231.1:0-2727 GCA_040349235.1 Acidobacteriota bacterium | reverse complement strand
CGGGCAAGGTCGAGCGCGTCGATGTGGACCTGGTCCACGCGCTCCTTGCGCAGGGCGTCGTGCCGGTCGTCCCGCCGCTCGGCTTCGACGGGGACGGCCGCACGTACCGCGTCAACTCGGACGCCGTCGCGGTCGCCGTGGCCGAGCAGATGAAAGCCGCCAAGCTGATCTTCGTCACCACCCAGGACGGCTTGATGTACCACGGCACGCTGATTCCGCAGCTGCTCGTCGAGGAGTTGAGCGCGCTCCTCCAGCGCGACAGCGCCGGCTTCGCACCCGAGATGGTCTCCAAAGCGCGCCACGCCGTGGCGGCGTGCGCCGCGGGCATCCCGCGCGTCCACGTCATCAACGGCACGCTCGACGAAGGCGTGTTGAGCGAGGTGTTCTCGAACCACGGGCTCGGGACGCTCATCTACACCAACGAGTACCAACACATCCGTCCCGCGAAGAAGAACGACGTGCGGGCGATTCAGCTGCTGACCCGCGGCGGCATCGAAGCGGATGAACTGGTGAAGCGCAGCCGGACGGAGATCGAACGGAGCGTCGGCGACTACTTCATCTTCGAGATCGACAAGAACCCCGTGGCCTGCGTGGCGCTGCACGTCTACGCGCCCGAGAACCTGGGCGAGCTGGCCTGTCTGTATGTCAGCGCGGCGCACGAGAACCAGGGCATCGGACAGAAGCTCATTCAGTTTGTCGAAGACCGCGCCCGCGAGCTCGGGTTGCGCGCGCTCCTGACGCTCTCGACACAGGCGTTCACGTACTTTCAATCGAAGGCGGGCTTCGAGGAAACGACGCCGGACGTTCTGCCGTCGGCGCGCCGCGACAAGTACGAACAGAGCGGACGACGTTCGAAGATCCTGGTGAAGACGCTCGCGTGACCGCGTGTACGGGCGGCTCCCCGTTTGGGTGATCCCGCGCGCGAGGGGTCCGTGCCACGATGGCGCCATGACAACTGACCTTCTCGCCCCCTTCTCGAACGCCGTCGCCGACGTCGTGGCCGCCACCGCGCCGAGTGTCCTGCAGGTGCAGGGCCGCCGCCGCCCGGCGAGCGGGCTCGTGTACGCGCCGGATATCGTCCTGACGATGGTGCGATCGCTCGGCCGCGAGGACGGCCTGCACGTGCGCCGCCACGACGGACAGACGCTCGATGCGAACCTCCTCGGCTGGGATCCGACGACCAGCCTCGCCGTGCTCGGCGTGGTCGGCCTGGACACGCCACCTCTGGTGCCGGCAGTCGCGCCGGCGCGTGTCGGCCACGTGGGGATTGCGGTGGCGCGCTCGTGGAGCAACGCCGTGACGGCGAGCGCGGGCCTCGTCGCGGTCATCGGCGGGCCGCTGCCGACCGGGCGCCGCCGTGCCATCGATCACGTGTTGCGCACGACCGCGCCGATGCACGACGGGTTCGGCGGGGGCGCCTTCGTGGATACAGCCGGGGCGCTCCTCGGCGTGGCGACCTCGTCCGCCATCCGCGGGTTCGGCATCGTCATCCCGGCGTCCATCGCCTGGAAGACCGCCGCGACGGTGCTGGAGCACGGGCAGCTGAAGCGCGGCTATCTTGGCATCGCCGGGCAGCCGGTGCGCCTGCCCGAGCCCCAGCGCGCCGCCACGGGACGGGGCGATGCGCTCCTCGTGGTCGGGGTGACGAGCGGCAGCCCCGCGGCTGCCGCGGGCGTCCTCGTGGGCGACCTCCTCCTCGAGCTCGATGGCCACGCGATTGCCTCGCCGGAGGACCTGCTCGACCTGCTCGTGGGCGAACGCGTCGGACGCGAGGCGGCGCTGCGGATCCTGCGCGGGGGCGCTTCCACGGACCTCGCCGTGACAATCGGCGAGCGCCCGACGGCCTGATGCGCGTGCTGCTCGTCGGCCCGGCGTCGGAGCGTGCGCGGCTGCGCGCCGGGCTCCACGGCTCCATCGAGGTCGTGGCGGAGTTCGACACCCTGGTCGCGGCCCGCGAGGCGGACGGGGCCGCGGACGCGGTCCTGCTGGCGATGGGCCGGCGTCGGTCGCGCGACGAGGCCCCGGCCGACGAACCGCTGACGACACGCGAGGTCCAGGTGCTCGAGCTGCTCGCTGAAGGGCTGCCGAACAAGGCGATCGCCGCGCGGCTGGCCATCAGCGATCAGACCGTGAAGTTCCATGTGGCGTCGCTGTCGGGCAAGCTGGGCGCCGCCAACCGCACCGACGCCGTCCGCCGCGCCGTGCGGCGCGGCCTCATCGCCCTATGAGGCGACCGGGGATTCGACAGGAACCGCGGTGAGCTGGCGCCGCTCGTTTCCGCGCAGGACCGCGAGGCGGGTGGGGACGCCGACCCGCTCGTCGGTCAAGTGCCGATGCAGGTCCTCCACCGCGGTCACGGGCTCGTCCCCGCACGCGAAGATGACGTCGCCCTCGCGCAGTCCCGCCGTGGCCGCCGGCGTGTTCGGTTCCACCGACACCACGAGCACGCCGGAGGACACCGCCAGTCGGTGGAACCGCGCCAGCGCCCGCGGGATGGGGACGTTCTGCCCGGCCATCCCGATGTAGCCCCGCCGGATCCGGCCGTCGCGAATCAGCCGCGCGGCGACGAAGCGGACCGTGTTGCTGGCGATGGCGAAGCACAACCCCTGCGCGGGCATGATGGTCGCGGTGTTGATGCCAATCACCTCCCCGCGCGTCGTCACGAGGGGCCCGCCCGAATTGCCGGGGTTCAGCGCCGCGTCGGTCTGGATGATGTCGTCCATCAGC
>JBEQUD010000222.1:0-19570 GCA_040349235.1 Acidobacteriota bacterium | reverse complement strand
TTTCGGCGACAATTTCGGCGCTGTGCCGAAGCGTGTTGTGGCATGCTCGTGCGTGCATGGGCGTGCTCGTTCAGCTCCTCGTCAACGCGGCGGCACTCTGGGTGGCGACTGAAATTGTGCCCGGCGTCAGCTATCGCGGCGGGCCGCTGGCGCTCGTCGGCGTCGCCGTCGTCTTCAGCGTCGTCAACACCTTCATCCGCCCGGTGGCGAAGCTCTTCACGTTTCCGCTGGTGCTCCTGACACTCGGCCTGTTCCTGCTCGTCATCAACGGCCTCATGCTCTGGCTGACCAGCGCGCTCTCGGCGTCGCTGTCACTCGGCTTTCACGTGGCGGGATTCTGGCCGGCCCTCTGGGGGGCGCTGACGGTCAGTCTCGTGAGCGCCGTGCTCTCGACCGTCGTGCGCGAGTAGCTTCCGCTATCGCGTCCTCGACCTGTGCGCGACCTCTCCGAGCCAGGACCGCGCGCGCGGCCGTGGTGCCGTGCGGGTCCGAAGGCCGAATCGCTCGATGGCGTTCTTGCGCAGATGCTCGATCGCGGCATTCAGATCGTCGGTGACCAGCACCAGATCGAGATCCGACGGCGAGATCGCCCCGTCCGCGAGCATCTGGCGCAGCAGGGCGACCACCGGCTGCCAGTAGGCCGCGCCAACGAGGATGACCGGAAAGCTCTCCACCTTGCCTGTCTGGATGAGCGTGAGCGCCTCGAACAGCTCGTCCATCGTCCCGATGCCGCCCGGAAGCGCGATGAAGGCGTAGGAGTACTTGAAGAGCAGGACCTTCCTGACGAAGAAGTGCTTGCACGTGACCGAGTAGTCCAGATAGCGGTTCGGGTCCTGCTCGTGCGGCAGGAGGATGTTGCAGCCGACCGAGAGCCCCCCGGCTTCTTTTGCACCGCGGTTGGCGGCCTCCATCAGTCCCGGTCCGCCACCCGTCATCACCGTGAAGCCGAGCCTGCTGACGCGCCTGCCGACCTCGCGCGCCACGGCGTAGTACGGGTTGCTCTCGCCAAATCTGGCCGAGCCGAACACCGTGACGCAGGGGCCCACGAAATGGAGTGTCCGGAACCCGTGGATGAAATCGCGCACCGACCGGAGGACGAGCCACAGCTCTTTGGTCCGCGAATGCGGCCCTTCGAGCATGACGCGGTCCGGTTGTTCCGCCACGCTGGTGGTCGGATCCGTATCCTTGTGTTCGAGCGGAGGAGCGACGGCTTCGGGGGGCGGAGCCGCGTGTTCGAGCGATGGAGCCACGGGGGGTGCGGGGGTTGTCGCCAGGGTCAGTTCCTCAGTCGTACGATGTATCGGCCGATCCGGTCCTCGTCCGCCGGTTCGGCATGCCCTCATCCGGAGCGCCGGTAGACGGATGCGCGCGATAGAATACCGAAATGCCCAAATTGACAGTTGAAGGATACAGAACAATCGACGTGGCGGCCGCGAAGCGGCTGGTGCTGGCCATCGAGCAGGATGCGCACGTGGACATTCTGCACGCGTGCGGAGGCTTCTCGCGCTGCACGACGTGCCGCGTGGAGTTCATCGAGGGAGAGCCTGCCGCCATGACGGCGGCGGAGCGCGAACGCCTGGCCGCGCGCGGGCTGAGCGGTGTGCGCCTGTCGTGCCAGATCCTGTGCGACCACGACATGACCGTCCGGGCCGTCAGCCGCCTCGAGGGCTCTGGGCGTCCAGACCCCGGCCCCACCCCCCAGGAAGGGATCACGCCGCCGCCGGTTTGGAGCTAAGTCGCCGCCGGCCGTTCACGCCAGGTCGCCTAGCGCGGCCAGGATGTCCGCCGGGGTTGGGTGGTCGCCGGCGTCGCGGCTGATGAAGGCGTAACGCTCGGCTCCTGCGGTATCGATGATCACCACGCCGCCCTGTTGGAACGGATCGCCGGCCGGACGCGTCTGCCGGAACCCCTGACGCCAGGCCGTCCACGCGCGTCGTAGCACCCGTGGGCCGATGACGGTGCGCGTACCGCTGCGCATCTGCATCGCGCAGTATGCGTCGCGTGCGGGATCGGTAAAGAGCGGGACGGTCAGCTGCTGTTCGGCGCGGAACACGCGCGCGTCCTCCACGCTTCCCTGGCCGATGATGGCCAGGCGCGCGCCGCGCGCGCGAATGGCGTCCGCCATCGGCGCAAGCTCCGCCACCTGCTGCCGGCAGAAGAGGCAGCCGAAATGGCGCACGAAGACCAGCACCGCCGGGTGTTCGGCCCACAGCTCTCCGAGCCGATGCGCTCCGCCGTCGGGGTCGAACACAGTGATCGGCGCGAGCACATGTGGCATGGGCGATTCTATTCCACGACTCTATAATTGCGGGCGGCATGGCACCACGTTCACGGTCGGCGGCTCCCTCCCGCGAGCCGCCGCGTTCCACACGCCGGGGTGTCTGGCTGCGTGCGGCGATTCTGGCGGTCGCCGCGATCGTCGCCTACGCCAACAGCCTCTCTGGCCCGTTCGTCCTCGACGACGCGGAAACCATCGTTGCCAACGAGCAGATCCGCCAGCTATCGCCGTCCGTCGTCCTGTTTCCCGCGCGCGAGCTGCCGGTCGCCGGCCGGCCGGTCGTCAATGTGTCGTTCGCGCTCAACTACGCGCTGGGCGGCCTGAACGTGCGCGGCTACCACGTCGTCAACGTGGCGATCCACCTGCTGTGCGCGCTGCTGCTCTTCGGTATTGTCAGGCGGACGCTCGACGCGTCCAGCCGAACCGTCCTCGCGGCTGCGGCCGCCGACATCGGGTTCGCGACCGCGCTGCTCTGGCTCGTGCATCCGCTGCAGACCGACGCGGTGGACTACGTCACGCAGCGAACCGAGCTGATGATGGGGCTGTTCTACCTGTTGGCCCTCTATGCGAGTGTCCGTGGGCAGAACCGGGGGGGATGGCTCGGCGTGGCGGTCGCGTCCTGCGCACTTGGCATGGGCTCGAAGGAATCCATGGTCACGGCGCCGCTGCTGATTGCCGTCTACGACCGCACCTTCGTGTACGCCTCATGGAAGGAGGCCTGGCGGAAGCGATGGCCCTTCTACGCCGCCCTGGGGGTGTGTTGGCTCGTGCTGGTCGTTCTGATGTGGTCGGGGCCGCGCTCCCGCTCCGCCGGGTTTGCGACGAACGTCACCCCGTGGCGCTACCTGCTGAACCAGACGGTCATGATCGTGCGGTACCTGCGCCTGGCATTCTGGCCACATGGGTTCGCGCTCACGTACGGGGTCCCGGCTGCGCTGACGCTCGGCGACGTCTGGCCGTACGCCGCGTTCGTCGTGCTGCTGGCGGCGCTGACGGTCGTGGCGATGGTGCGATGGCCGAGGCTCGGGTTCCTCGGGATCTGGTTCTTCGTGACGCTCGCGCCGACATCGAGCCTCGTGCCGATTGCCACCGAGGTGGGTGCCGAACGGCGGATGTACCTGCCGCTCGCCGCGCTGGTCGTGCTGGCCGTGGTGGGCGCCCTCCTGTTGTGGGAGCGGCTCGCTCCCTCACTCGGGCGGCCGTCCTCTCCACGCCTCCGCGAGGGCGGGCTGGCCGGACAGGTGAAGGGCGGCCTGGCGGCGGGCGTTGCGCTGACCATCCTGGCTGGTGTGCTCGCCGGTGCCACGGTCGTCAGAAATCGGGAGTACGAGTCCGCCGTGTCATTGGCGCGGCTCACCATGGAGCGGTGGCCGACGCCGCGCGCGGAACACTGGCTCGGCATCGAACTGCTCGCCGCCGGCCAGCACGACGCCGGTCTCGCGGCCGTCAGGCACGCGCTGGCGGACGACCCGACGGCCAACTATACGCTCGGGCTCGCCTACTTCCAGGACGGCCGGCTGGACGAGGCGCTGCCGCATCTCCAGACGTTCGTGGCGCGCGAGCCTCTGCTCATCGAGGTGCCCACCGCGCGCGAGATGATCGGCCGGATCCATGATGCCCAGGGCCGCCACGACGAGGCTGTCCGCGAATTCCGCCTCGTCCTCAGCATGACGCCCTCCAACCGCGGTCTGCACGGCCTTGTCGCCGATGCCTTGTTCAAACAGCAGAAGTTCGACGAGGCCGTCGTTGCCTACCGGCAATTCCTGCAGGCGCGTCCGGGCGATCTCCGGGCCGAGATGAACCTCGGCGTGGCCCTCATCGCGACGGGACACGACGAGGAGGCGGCTGCGGCATTTCGGCGCGCGGTGGCCATCGACCCGCGCGACCAGGCGGCGCGGCGCAACCTCGCGCGCGTCCTCGTTGCCAGGGGCGAGTTTGCGGAGGCGGAAGGGCATGCGCGGCAGGCGGTCGGGCTCCGGCCGGACGATCCGGTCGCGCACGACGAACTCGGCGTCGCGCTTGCCGGCCAGCGGAAGCTCGACGAAGCCGTTGCCGAACTGCAGCGGGCCCGGCAACTCGATCCCCAGGATGAAGAAATTCGCCAGCACCTCGCGCAGGCGCTGCATGCCCGCGGCGGGCTGGGATCTCGGTGATGACAAACACGCGTGCCGATCGATGGCTGCCCGCCCTCCTGCTGCTCTTTGTCGGGAGCGGGGCGGCGGCCCTCATCTACGAAATCGTCTGGCTGCAGCTGTTGCAGCTGGTCATCGGATCGTCGGCCGTGTCCGTCGGGGTCCTTCTTGGGACGTTCATGGGCGGGATGTGCCTCGGGAGCCTGCTGTTCTCCCGGTGTGTCACGAACCGGCGGCACCCGCTCCGCGTGTACGCGGCGCTCGAGCTCGGGATCGGGGCGTGCGGCGCACTGCTGCTCGTGGTGATGCCGGTTGTCGGACGCGTCTACACGACCTGGGGCGGAGGCAACCCGGGGGGCTTCGTGCTGCGGGGACTGGTGGCGGCCGTCTGCCTCTTGCCGCCCACGCTGGCGATGGGCGCCACCCTGCCCGCGGTGGCCCGCTGGACGCGCGCCACGCGGACCGGCATGTCGTGGCTGGGGTTCTTCTACGCGGGGAACATCGCGGGGGCGGTCGGCGGCTCGCTGCTCGCCGGGTTCTACCTGCTGCGCATGTTCGACATGCGCACGGCCACCTACGTCGGCGTGGCGATCAACCTCGTCGTCGCCGCGGTGGCGTTCGCGCTCGCGTCCGTGGCACCAGCGAGCCCGGATCCCACGGGCATGGACGACGAACACGGAGAGCCGCAGCCGGGTGCCGCGCTCGTGTACGTCGCGATCGCCTGCTCTGGTGCCTGCGCACTCGCCGCCGAAGTGGTCTGGACGCGGCTACTCGCCTTGCTCTTCGGCGCGACCGTCTACACGTTTTCCATCATCCTCGCGGTCTTTCTCGTCGGCCTCGGCCTCGGCAGTTCGGTCGGCTCCGTGCTGGCGCGGAGCGTCCAGCGTCCGAGCCTGGCGTTTGGCTGGTGTCAGGTGCTGGCCATGGCCGCCATCGCGTGGGGGGCCAGGACGATCACGGCGTCCCTGCCCTTCTGGCCCGTCAGCCCGACGCTGGTTCCGAACGTGCGCATCATGTTCGAGTTCGATCTCGTCCGGACGATGTGGGCCATCCTGCCCGCCGCGATGCTGTGGGGTGCGAGCTTCCCGCTCGCGCTGGCGTCCCTGGTGGCTCGGGGCCAGGAGCCCGGGCGCCTGGTCGGCCGTGTCTACGCGGCCAACACCGTTGGCGCGGTGGTCGGCGCCCTCGGTGCAAGCCTCGTCCTCGTGGCCTGGGTCGGGTCCGCGCACACGCAGCAGGTGATGATCGCGGTCGCCGCCGCTGCTGCCCTGCTAGGATTCGCGGCGGCGTTCCAGGCCTCGGCGCGGGGCGCGGCGCTCGTCGGCGCGGCGGCGGCGGCCAGCGCGTGCGTTCTCGTTCCTGGCGTGCCGCCAGTCCCCGGCATGCTCGTGGCCTACGGCCGTTACATGGCGACCGTGCTCGGCCAGGCCGGTCAGGTCGTCTACGTCGGCGAGGGGCTGAACTCGTCGGTAGCCGTGACGCGGCTCCCGAGCGGCAAGCTCGGGTACCACAACGCCGGCAAGATCCAGGCGTCCAGCGAGCCGGAGGACATGCGCCTGCAGCGCATGCTCGGCCACCTCACGACGATTGTGCCGGCGGCCCCGCGCTCCGTCCTCGTCATCGGCTGCGGGGCCGGGGTCACGGCCGGTGCGGTGAGCATCAGCCCGAAGGTCGAGCACGTCACCATCGCCGAGATAGAGCCGCTCGTGCCGCGGGTCGTCTCCACCTATTTCGGCGTGGAGAACTACCACGTCGTTGACAACCCGAAGGTGCAGGTCGTCATCGACGATGCGCGCCACTATCTGCTGACCAGCGGACAGATGTTCGACGGCATCACGTCCGATCCGCTCGACCCGTGGGTGAAGGGCGCGGCCACGCTCTACACCCGCGAATTCTTCGAGGCGGCGAAGGCGCACTTGAACCCGGGCGGGGTCATCACGCTCTTCGTGCAGCTGTATGAGAGCACGCCCGAGGCCGTCAAGAGCGAGATCGCGTCGTTCTTCGCCGCGTTCCCCGACGGCATCATCGTCGGCAACACATTCAGGGGTGAGGGCTACGACGTGGTGCTGCTCGGGCAAGTGGGCCCGACCCGGATCGATCTGGATCGCGCGGACGCCGAACTGCGGTCGCCGGCGTTCGGCCAGGTCGCCGAGTCGCTTGGCGAGATCCACATCGGGTCGGCCGTCGATCTGTTCGGCAACTATTCGGGGCGCGCGTCCGACCTCACGGCGTATCTGAAGGTCGCGGCCATCAACCACGACCTCGACCTGCGCCTGCAGTACCTGGCGGGGCTCGGCCTCGAACGCTACGAGAGCGATCCCATCTACGGCGACATCCTGCAGTACAAGCGCTTTCCCGAGGGCGTGTTCACCGGATCGGACGCGCTGATGGCCGCGTTGCGCGCACGCATCGAACGCAGACGCTGAGCCCGACCTCGCGCACGGCCTTGTCTGCGACCTCGCCTGCGACCTTGCCTACGACGCCGCCGCGTGCGGGGCTCGGCGAAGCACGGGGCGCCAGCCGTGCGGCCGGAGGTGGCGAGCAGCGCGCGAGCGTGTCAGGCCAGCGGTGCCGGAAGATCCGACCGCCCCATGAGGAACGTGTCCACGCCGCGGGCGGCGCTCCGGCCCTCGGCGATGGCCCAGACGATGAGTGACTGGCCGCGCTGCATGTCGCCGGCGGCGAACACACCGGGCACGCTCGTCATCCAGGTGCTGTCCCGCCACACGTTGCCCCGCTCGGTCAGCTTGACGCCGAGTTGATCCAGCATCCCCCCGCGCTCGGGGCCGAGAAACCCCATGGCCAGGAGCACGAGATCGGCCTTGAGCTCGAACGCGCTCCCCGGCACCGGCTCGAAGGACAGACGGCCATCCTTGTTGACGGATTGGACCTGCAGGGCGTGCAGCGTGGTCACGCGGCCCTGGGCATCTCCGGAAAAGCGCTCCGTTGAAATCGAGTAGAGGCGGTCGCCGCCTTCTTCGTGCGCCGACGAGACGCGGAAGATATTCGGCCACAGCGGCCAGGGATTGCCGTCGGCGCGGCTGTCGGGCGGGCGGGAGAGCAGCTCGAGCTGATGGACCGCGCGCGCGCCCTGACGGTGGGCGGTGCCAAGGCAGTCGGCCCCTGTGTCACCGCCGCCGATGATGACGACGTGTTTGCCTTTCGCGCTGATGGCGCGCGGGTCGTCGAGGCCGGCCACGTCGTCGCCCTCGACGCGGCGGTTCGACTCGGTCAGGTACTCCATCGCGAAATGAATGCCGGCGAGGTCGCGGCCCGGGACGGTCAGGTCGCGGGGCGCCGTGGCACCGCCCGCGAGGATGATGGCGTCGTAGTCCCGCTTGAGGTCGTCCACCGATACGTTGCCGCCGATGTTACAGCTCGTCCGGAACTCGACGCCCTCGTCGCGCATGAGCGCGAGGCGGCGGTCGAGATACTGCTTCTCGAGCTTGAAGGCGGGGATGCCGTACCGCAGAAGCCCGCCGATCCGATCCGCGCGCTCGAAGACCGTGACGAGATGGCCCGCCCGGTTCAATTGCTCGGCGGCCGCCAGGCCCGCCGGCCCCGATCCGACGATGGCCACGCGCTTGCCCGTGCGCACGGCGGGCGGCTGCGCGGTGACCCACCCCTCGTCGAACGCGCGATCGATGATCGAGACCTCGATGCCCTTGATCGTGACCGGATCCTTGTTGATGCCGAGGACGCACGAGCCCTCGCACGGCGCGGGGCAGAGCCGGCCGGTGAATTCCGGGAAGTTGTTCGTCGCGTGGAGGCGCTCGAGCGCGGCGTGGCCGCGATCGCGGTAGACGAAGTCGTTCCAGTCCGGAATCAGGTTGCCGAGCGGGCAGCCCTGATGGCAGAACGGAATGCCGCAGTCCATGCAGCGCGCGGCCTGTTCCTTGAGGGCCGACGGCGGATACGGAAGATAGACTTCCTTCCAGTCGTGGACGCGCTCATCGACGGGCCGCGCCGGCGCCTTCTTCCTCGAGATCTCGATGAAGCCTGTGACTTTTCCCATAATGCTTCGACTCGTCGCGGCCGCCGGGCTACGTGCCCGACCCGACCAGCTCCGCGAACTCCACCTGACGGCCTTCGGCCGCGGCCAGCGCCTGCGCGGCCAGGACGCGCTTGTAGTCCCTGGGCATCACTTTCACGAACAGCGCCGCCGTCGTGTTCCAGTTGTCGAGCAGGCGCGCCGCATGGGCGCTCCCCGTGTGCTTGATGTGGCGGCGCATCAGATCGCGAACCAGCTCGATGTCCTCGACCGCGTCGAGCGGCTCCAGGCCGACCATGTCCCGGTTGCAGCGCTTGTTGAAGCCGCCTGTCGCGTCGAGCACGTACGCGATGCCGCCGCTCATCCCCGCCGCGAAGTTCCGCCCCGTTTCGCCGAGGACGACGACACGGCCGCCGGTCATGTATTCGCAGCCATGGTCGCCGACACCCTCGACCACGGCCAGCGCGCCGCTGTTGCGGACGGCGAACCGTTCGCCGGCCATGCCGCGGAAGTACGCCTCGCCGCTCGTCGCCCCGTAGAGGGCCACGTTGCCGATGACGATGTTCTCCTCGGGGACGAACGTCGCGTGCTTGGGCGGATAGACGATGACCTTCCCGCCAGACAGGCCCTTGCCCACGTAGTCGTTCGCGTCGCCCTCGATTTCGAGCGTCATGCCCCTCGGGATGAAGGCGCCGAAGCTCTGGCCCGCCGAGCCCGAGAACGCGATCTTGATCGTGTCGTCGGGCAGCCCCGCCGCACCATGCCGGCGCGTGACCTGGTAGCCGAGCATCGTCCCGACCGTGCGGTTGACGTTCCGGATGGGCATGCGCAGCGCGACGGGCGTTCCGTGCTCGATGGCCGGCGCGCACTGCGCGATGAGGGTGTTGTCGAGCGCCTGCGCCAGCCCGTGATCCTGCGCGACCATGTTGCGCCGCGGCGCGTCCGCGGGTACCTCCGGCTGGTGGAGGATGGCCGAGTAGTCGAGGCCCTTGGCCTTCCAGTGGTCCACCGCCGGCTTGAAGTTGAGCCGCTCGACGCGACCGACCATCTCGTCGATCGTCCGGAACCCCAGCATCGACATGTACTCGCGAACCTCTTGCGCGATGAAGCGGAAGAAGGTCTCCACGAATTCCGGCTTGCCGGTGAAGTTCTTGCGCAGTTCGGGATCCTGCGTGGCCACGCCGACCGGACAGGTGTTCAGATGACAGACGCGCATCATCACACAGCCCGAGACGACGAGCGGCGCCGTGGCGAAGCCGAACTCCTCGGCGCCCATCAGCGCGGCGACGACGACGTCGCGCCCTGTCTTGAGCTGGCCATCCACCTGGACGACGATGCGGTCGCGCAGGCGGTTGAGCATCAGGACCTGCTGCGTTTCCGCGAGGCCGAGCTCCCAGGGGATGCCCCCGTGCTTGATGCTGGTGAGCGGCGATGCCCCTGTGCCGCCGTCATGGCCCGAGATGAGCACGACGTCGGAGTGGGCTTTCGCGACGCCCGCGGCGACGGTGCCCACGCCGGCGGTTGCCACGAGCTTTACGTGGACCCGCGCCGCCGGGTTCGAGTTCTTCAAGTCGTGGATGAGCTGCGCCAGGTCCTCGATCGAGTAGATGTCGTGGTGCGGCGGCGGCGAAATCAACCCGACGCCGGGGGTTGCATACCGCACCTTCGCAATCCAGGGATAGACCTTGAGCCCGGGAAGCTGACCGCCTTCGCCAGGCTTGGCGCCCTGCGCCATCTTGATCTGCAGGTCGTCGGCGTTGACGAGATACTCGCTCGTTACCCCGAAGCGCGCGGACGCGACCTGCTTGACCGCGCTCCGGCGTGAATCGCCGTTGGCGTCGGGGACGTACCGGGCCGGGTCCTCGCCGCCTTCGCCGGTGTTCGATTTGCCGCCGAGCCGATTCATCGCGATGGCAAGGGTTTCGTGCGCCTCCTGGCTGATGGAGCCGTAGGACATCGCGCCCGTCGCGAAGCGCTTCACGATGGTTTCGACGGACTCGACCTCGTCGATCGGGACCGGTGTGGCGGCCGGCTGCAGGTCGAGCAACCCGCGGAGCGTCGCCCGGTGACGGCTCTGGTCGTCCACGAGCCTCGTGTATTCCTTGAAAATCGTGTACTGGCCGCTGCGCGTGGCGTGCTGCAGCTTGAAGACGGTGTCGGGGTTGAACAGGTGGAACTCGCCGTCGCGGCGCCACTGGTACTCGCCGCCGGACTCGAGCTCGCTGAGCGTCCCCGCCATGTTCCAGTAGGCGAGCCGATGGCGCTCGGTCACTTCATGCGCGACGACCTCGATGCCGACGCCGCCAATTCTGGACGCCGTCCAGGTGAAGTAGCGGTCGATGAACGCTCGGTTCAGGCCCACGGCCTCGAAGATCCGGGCGCCGCAGTAGCTGGCCAGGGTCGAGATGCCCATCTTGGACATCACCTTGAGGATGCCTTTGTTGAGCGCCTTGATGTAGTGCTTGACGGCCTGCTCGTGCGTGACGCCCCGCAGGATGCCCTGGCGAATCATGTCGTCGAGCGTCTCGAACGCGAGGTACGGGTTTACGCACCCGGCACCGTAGCCGAGCAGCAGCGCGCAGTGATGCACTTCGCGCGCATCGCCCGACTCGATGACGAGCGCGCAGCGCGTGCGCGTGCCCTCGCGCACCAGGTGATGGTGTACGCCGGCCGTCGCGAGGAGGCTCGGAATCGGCGCCATGTCGCGGTCGGCGGTCCGGTCCGACAGGATGAGGATGTTGTAGCCCGCCGCGACGGCCTGGCTGGCGAGGTCCTTCAGCCGCTCCATGGCGCGTTCGAGGGCGGGGCCGTCCCCGTGCGGGTCGAAGACCATCGGCAGCGTGGTGGACCTGAAGCCCGGGTAGTAGAGGTGCCGGAGCTTCGCCAACTGGTTGTTGTCGATGACCGGATACTTGATCTGGATCTGGTGGCACGACTCCGGACGCGGGTCGAGCAGGTTGCCCTCCGGCCCGATGGTCGAGCCCATCGCCGTCACCAGCTCCTCGCGAATCGCGTCGAGCGGCGGATTGGTGACCTGCGCGAACACCTGCGTGAAGTAGTCGTACAGGAGCCGGGGCCGATCCGACAGCACCGCGAGCGCCGCATCCGTGCCCATCGACCCGATGGCTTCCTCGCCCTTGGCGGCCATCGGCAGCATCAGGATGCGCAGGTCCTCGTCCGTGTAGCCGAACGTTTCCTGCCGCCGCAGCACGGTCTCGTGGCTCGGGGGCGGGAGATAGGGCGCCGCCGGCAGATCTTCGATATCGACCAGGTTGCCCGCGAGCCATGCGGCGTAGGGATGCGCCTGCGCCAACTCGTGCTTGATCTCGTCGTCGGACACGATGCGGCCTTGCACCGTATCGATGAGCAGGATGCGTCCCGGGTGGAGCCGCCCCTTGATGCGGACGTCCTCGGCCGGAATGTCCAGGACGCCGACCTCGGACGCCATGACGACCAAGTCGTCTTTCGTCACGTAGTAGCGCGACGGCCGCAGGCCGTTCCTGTCGAGCACGGCACCGATGATCGAGCCGTCGGTGAACGCAATCGACGCGGGGCCGTCCCACGGCTCCATCAGCGACGCATGGTATTCGTAGAACGCCTTCAGCTCGGGGCCCATGCTCTCGTGGCCGGCCCAGGGCTCGGGAATCATCATCAGCAGGGCGTGCGGCAGCGAGCGCCCGGCCATGACCAGGAACTCGAGCACGTTGTCGAATGTGGCGGTGTCGCTGCCGCCCTCGCGGATGATGGGGAGGATCTTGCGCAGATCGTCGCCGAAGAGCGGCGACGCGAGCAGCCCTTCGCGCGCGCGCATCCAGTTGATGTTGCCCCGCAGCGTGTTGATCTCGCCGTTGTGCGCGACATAGCGATACGGGTGCGCCAGGGGCCACGACGGGAACGTGTTCGTGCTGAAGCGCTGGTGCACGAGCGCGAGGGCCGACACGAAGTCCGGATCGCCGAGGTCCGGGTACATCGGCAGAATCTGGTCGGCCGTCAGCATGCCCTTGTAGATGAGGGTCTGCGAGGACAGGCTGGGGATGTAGAACGTGCGGGCGTCGTCCGGCCCGAGCAGCCGATCCACGGCGTGCTCGATCCGCTTGCGGATGACGTACAGCTGCCGCTCGAAGCGCGCCCGGGCGGCGGCGTCCGTCGATTCGAAGGCCGTGCCCGACCCGATGAAGACCTGCTCGAATACCGGCTGCGCGGCGACGGCGGAGGGGCCGAGCCGCCGGTCGTCGGTCGGGACCGTGCGCCAGCCAAGGAGCTGTTGTCCCTCCTCCGCGATGATGGTTTCGACGACGCGTCGGCTTGCCGCGCGCGCCGCCTCGCTGTGCGGGAAGAACACGAAGCCGGCCCCGTAGCAGCCGGCGGCCGGAAGGGCGAGCCCGAGCGCCGCCGCCGTCTTGCGCAGAAAGCCATCCGGCATCTGGACGAGGATGCCCGCGCCGTCGCCGGTCGCGGCCTCGCAGCCGCAGGCGCCGCGGTGCAGGAGGTTCTCGAGCACCTGCAGACCCTGCTGGACGATCCGGTGCGACTTGCGCCCTTTGATGTCCGCGACGAATCCCACGCCGCAGGCATCGTGCTCGTGGGCCGGGTCGTACAGGCCGGCTGCGCGCGGCGGGGTGCCGGGTGTCGGCGTTCGGGAAATACCGGTTTCAGCCCCTTCGCCGGCGAAGGGTGTGCGATCGCGCGTCGCCATTGCTTTGGAACCCCCAGGGGGAATTATCGAGGAAATCTATTTATGCCCCAGTCTGAATCAGAAGTAAAATGCAATATCAATATTCATAGTATAAGCAAAAAAGATGACACAAACGGCGTCCCTAGGGATCCCGATCCGGACGTTTTTGTCGCCATCGGCTCGGTTTAGAATCCAGTCATGCCGACCGATGCTGCCGCGTGGCCTGCTCTGCCGTTGGCGTCCTGGGAAGACACCAGGGCCACCCTCCACATGTGGACCCAGGTCGTCGGCAAGGTCCGGCTGGCGCTGGCCGCGCCGGTCAACCACTGGTGGCATGTCACACTGAAGGCGACCGCGCGCGGCCTCACCACCTTACCGATGCCGTATGACGACGGCGTGATCGAGATGACGTTCGATTTCATCGACCATCGGCTCGTCATCGACGTGGGCGACGGCCGTCGCCGTGTGGTCGCATTGGCGCCCAAGTCCGTGGCAACCTTCTACGCGGAAGTGCGCCAGGCGCTGGCGGACCTGCGCGTCGCCGTTCGCATCTGGCCGATGCCGGTCGAAGTTCCAGAGCCGGTACGGTTCGACGAGGACCACCGGCACGCGGCGTATGACGCCGAATCGGTCGAGCGCTGGTGGCGGGTGTTGTCCCTCGTGGACGGCACCCTCGAGGAATTCCGCGGGGGATTTCTCGGCAAGTGCAGCCCAGTGCATTTCTTCTGGGGCAGCTTCGACCTGGCGGTGACGCGGTTCAACGGGAAAAGGGCACCCGAGCGGCCCGGCGCCGATTCCATCACGCGCGAGGCCTACTCCCACGAGGTGATCAGCGCGGGGTTCTGGCCTGGGGGCGGGGCCATGCCCGAGCCCGCGTTCTACGCCTACGCCGCGCCTGAACCTCCAGGGTTCAAGACCGCGGACATTGCCCCGGCCGGGGCGTTCTACAGCAACGACTTCAACGAGTTCCTGCTCAGATACGAGGACGTGCGGACGGCGCCGTCGCCGCACCAGACGCTCATGGCATTTCTCCAGACGACGTACGAGGCCGGCGCCACGCTCGGGGCCTGGGATCGGCCGTCGCTCGAAAGAGGGTGAAGATGGCTCAGGGTTCGTGCGCTCACATCAGCAGCGTCAAGGCGGTCGTGCCGGCCAAGCACCACGTGTGCGAGGAGTGCGTGAAGATCAAGTCCACGTGGGTACATCTGCGGACGTGCCAGACGTGCGGCGCGACGCTCTGCTGCGATTCGTCGCCAAACCGGCATGCGACCCGGCACGCGACGTCCAGCCACCACCCGGTGGTCGCGTCTTCCGAGCCCGGCGAACGCTGGCTCTACTGCTACCCGGACGACGCCTTCGCCGAATACTGATTCCGCCGTCCGCACCGGCGCCTTTGTATAATTGCGGCAGATGTTCAAGCACATCGCGCAGACCGCCGGATTCCTGGGCACCTGTCTGGCGCTCTATACCTGGTTCACGGCGCCGAAAGAGGCGCCGCAGGCCGAAGTCTATTTCGCGGACTGGGAAGTGCCGCCGCCCCTCGCCCAGCAGCTGCATGCCCTCGCGCCCCTGACGACGCTCGAGGAGGCGCGCGGGCAGTTCTTCAAGCCGTCGTTCCGCCACAAGATTCTGCCCGATACCTCCGGCACGGTGGATCAGGTGCTCGGCAGCGTCACGGCCTTCGTCAACGACAAGGTGCCGGCGGTCCAGCATCGGAGCGACTTCGCGTTCAAGGGCTACTGGCGGGTCACGGTCAGGAACCGGGGCACGCGCGCCGCGTCCGCGGTGACGCTCCGCTTTCCCGTGACCGCGTCAGGCGCGGTCCGAAAACCGGCGGACGCGCAGACCGCCGTCCAGGACCTGCCCGCCTCGACGACCAATGTGTTTGCGCTCGGGAACGTCCAGTCGTCGGACGAGGTCGTGGTCTACGCCTGGACGCTCTCACCCGCGACGGCGGATGTGGCCCGGCAGATCACCCTCACGCACGACCTGGGCGCCGGCGAGGTCGTGCTGACGCGCTAGATTCATCCTTCCACAGACGCCGGCACCAGCGCCTCCACCCTGCGTGGCTTCAGCAGGGCGGCCATGTACGTGTAGACGACGGGCGTCAGATACAGCGTCATGAGCTGGGAGAAGAGCAGGCCGCCGACGACCGCCAGGCCGAGCGGCCGCCGCGCCTCGCCGCCGGTGCCGAGGCCGAGCGCGATGGGCAGGGCGCCGAAGAGCGCGGCGACCGTCGTCATCATGATGGGGCGGAACCGAATCAGACAGCCCTCGAAGATGGCTTCGGCCGGGGTCCTGCCGAGCCGCCGCTCCGCATCGAGCGCGAAGTCGATCTGCATGATCGCGTTCTTCTTGACGATGCCGATCAGCATGACGAGCCCGACGAACGAGTAGATGTTCAGCTCGTTGCCGAACAAATAGAGCGTGACCAGCGCGCCCAGGCCGGCGGACGGCAGCCCGGACAGAATCGTGATCGGGTGGACGTAGCTCTCGTACAACATGCCGAGCACGATATACACCACCCCGATCGCGACAAACAGCAGCAGGCCCATGTTCCGCATGGAGGTCTCGAAGAGCTTGGCCGAGCCCTGGAACGCGGTCGTCACGGTCGGCGGCAGCAGGCCATTGGCCAGTTGGCGGATCGCCGTTGTCGCCGTGCCCAGCGCGGCGCCCGGCCGCAGGCCAAACGAGATGCTGACCGACGGCAGCTGGCCGGAATGGTTGATCGACTGTGGTCCCACCGTCTCGCGGTACCGGACGACCGACTCGAGCGGCACGAGCTTGCCGTTGGTGGTCTTGAACGTCACCTGCGCCAGCGAGTCCATGTGCGACTGGTACTCGGGCGCCAGCTCGAGCAGGACACGGTACTGGGCCTGGGGTCCGTAGATCGTGGACGACCACTTGGGCCCGAACCCGTCGTAGAGCGCGCCGAGGACGTCCGCGGCTTTGAGGCCGACGGCGGCGGCCTTGTCGCGGTCGAGCACCAGGTTGACCCGCGGGCTCTTCATCTCCATGTCGTCCGAGACGTCGCGTACCTCCGGCAGCCGCGCGATGGCCGCCCTGAGCGGGGTCGCCCACTTGTAGAGCTCCTGCGGGTCGGCGCTCTGGACGGTCAGGATATAGGCGTTGTCCGCCACGCGTCCGCCGATCTGGATGGCCGGGGGCATGTTGACGAACACGCGCGCGCCGGCGAAGCCCGCGAGCTCTTCGCGGATCTGCTGGGCGATCTGGTTGGCCGAGAGCGGACGGCTGGCGCGAGGGGTGAGGCGGATGATCGGGCACCGCGAGACGTTCATGTTCCCGGCAGGGCCTCCCGTGATGATCGGGAAGTCCCGGACGTAGGGATTGCTGATGATCGTGTTCGCCACCGTGACCGTGCTCCCGGCCATCTCGTAGTACGTGGTCCCCTGGGCCGCGCGCACCGTGCAGTTCAACTCGTCGTTGTCCACGTCGGGGATGAAGCCTTTCGGCACGACGCCGAACATCTTGACGGTGCCGCCGAGGACGAGCACGAACACGGCCAGCACGACCGGCCGATGGCGCAGGACGACCCCCAGACTCCACTCGTAGCCGCGGAACATCGCGCCGAAGACGCGATCCGTCAGCTTGGCCAGCCCCGTCTTGTCGTGCAGGCCGCCGACGCGCAATAGACGGCTGCAGAGCATCGGGGTCAACGTAATCGAGACGACGCCCGAGATGAGCACGGCCGTCGTAATCGTGACCGCGAACTCGCGGAACAGCCGGCCGATCATGCCGCTCATGAACAGGATCGGGATGAAGACGGCCGCCAGCGAGACCGTCATCGTGAGGATGGTGAAGAGGATCTCTCGAGAGCCCTTCAGGGCGGCGTCGAGCGGCTGCTCGCCCTGCTCCACATGGCGGACGATGTTCTCGAGCATCACGATCGCATCGTCCACGACGAAGCCGAGCGACAGGATGAGCGCCATCATCGACAGGTTGTTGAGGCTGAAATCGAGGACCTTCATCACCGAGAAGGTGCCGAGCAGCGAGAGCGGCAGCGCAAGGGCGGGGATGAGGGTGGCGGACGCGTTGCCGAGGAACACGAAGATGACCCCGACGACCAGGACCATGGTGATGAGCATGGTCAACTGGATCTCGCCGAACGCCTGGCGGATGGCGACGGAGTGGTCGTTGCGCACGCCGATGTGGACCGAGGGCGGCAGCTGGGCGACGATGCTCGGAAAGAGCGCGCGCACGGCATCGACGACGGCAATCACGTTGGCCCCAGGCTGCCGGTTCACCTGGAGGATGACCTGCTGCTCGTGGCCGGCCTTGGATCCCGTCTTGGAGTAGTACCAGGCGGTCGTCTTGTTGTCCTCGACGCTGTCGATGACGGTGGCGACCTGTTCGAGCCGCAGGAGGGCGCCGTGCCGGTCCGCCAGAACCAGACGGCGGAAGGCGTCGGCATCCGGCAGCTGGCCGCCGACCTTCAGGTTGAACGTCGAGCCGGGGCCGAAGAGCTGCCCGGTCGGCAGCTGCACGTTCCAGTTCTGGAGCGCCTGGTCCACGTCGTTGAGGCCGATCCCGTGCGCCTTGAGGGCGTCCGGATTGACCTGGACGCGCACGGCGTACTTCTGGGAGCCACCGACCGTCACTTGCGAGACGCCGGTGACGGCCGAGAGACGCGGGGCGATGAGATTTTCGGCGTAGGCGTCGAGGGCGGCCGTCGATAGGGTGTTCGACGAGAGACCGATGGCGAGAATGCCCTGGTCCGCCGGGTTGGACTTGCGAAACGACGGCGGGGCCAGCATGCCGGGCGGCAGCAGCGGCATCGCCGCCGCAATGGCCGTCTGGACATCGACCGCGGCGCCGTCGATGTCCCGGTCCAGGTCGAATTGCAGGGTGATGGTCGTGCCGCCGGGCACGTTCGACGAGGTGAGCTCGTCGATGCCCGCGATGGTCGTGAATTGCCGTTCGAGCGGGCTCGCGACCCCCGAAGCCATGCTCTCGGGATCGGCCCCGGGCAGATTCGCGTTGACGTTGAGCGTTGGGAAATCGACGCGCGGGAGGTCGCTGACCGGCAATTCCCGGTACGCCATGATGCCGAATACCGCGATGCCCAGCATAACCAGGCTCGTCGCGATGGGCCGCCGGATGAAGAGCGCGGAGAGGTTCAGACGCCAATACTACAAACAGCGTCCTGTCGGTTGCAAAGGCAACCCTTTGGGCCTAGCCGAACGTCTGCCAGGCCCGGGTGACGTAGTCGGTCAAGGTGACCACGAGCAGGATGCCCAGCCAGAACAGGCTCCCGAGCACCACCGCCCATGTCATCCGAGAGCTGTGCCAGACGTGCATGAAGAACAACACGACGATGGTGGCCTTGAACACGGCGATCCCGAGCGCGACGACGGTGTTGAAGGGTCCGAGATCCACGAACGCCATCTGCACGGTCAGGTACGTGCAGACCATCAGGATGCCGAAAATCTTGAAGTACAGGCTCCGGGAGGCGATATGCGTGTCGCTCATGCGTGCCGTCCGATGAGATAGAGCAGCGGGAACAGGAAAATCCAGACGATATCGACGAAGTGCCAGTAGAGGCCGCTGATTTCGATGGGGTTGTAGTAATCCGCGTTGATCGTGCCCCGCCAGGACATCCAGAGCATGACGCCCATGATGCCCAGGCCGATGATCATGTGCACGGCGTGCAGCGCGGTCATCAGGTAGTAGAGCGAGAAGAAGATCTGCGCGTGCTGGAAGTACTTCGCCTCGAACCGGAAGCCCGGTCCGGGGAAATGGCCTTCGAGGAAGCCGGTCCGGTACTCGAACGCCTTGATGCCCAGAAACGCGACGCCGAGGACCATGGTCGCGACGAGGAAGCCGATGAGCGTCCGTCGGTTGCCGGTTTGCGCCGCGTGGACAGCCAGGGCCATCGTCAAGCTGCTCGTGATGAGGACCACCGTGTTGATGGTCCCTGCCCAGATGAGCATCTCGTGGCTGGCCGCGGCGAAGGCGTCCGGATACCAGGCGCGGTAGAGCGTGTAGGTCAGGAAGAGGCCGCCGAAGAACAGCACCTCGGTGACCAGGAAGCACCACATGCCGAGCGTGGCCGCCTCGCGCTGCTCCTCGAGGTTCTCGAAGTGGTGCGCGAGCGACGGATGGTGGGCGGCGGCGTGCGTCTCAAGCGACATGGCTCTCCACCGGGGCGGGATACTCGTAGGCTTCCCACGTCACGACAGGTGTCTCGGCGAAGTTCTCGGTGGGCGGCGGCGACGTGGTCTGCCACTCGAGGCCCGTCGATTGGAAGGGGTTGCTGGGCGCGATCTTGCCGTAACGCATCGACCAGGCCAGGTAGACCATCGGAATGAGGTATCCGACGCCCAGGATCGACGCCCCCGCCGAGGACATGACGTTCAGCACCTGGAACTCGGGCGGGTACACGTGATAGCGCCGGGGCATGCCGAGGTAGCCGAGGATGAACTGCGGGAAGAAGGTCAGGTTGAAGCCGACAAACACCAGCAGCGCCGACAGCG
>JBEQUD010000198.1:0-2702 GCA_040349235.1 Acidobacteriota bacterium | reverse complement strand
GACCGCATCGAGGCGGCGCGCGATCTCGGGATCCGCGACGGCACGGCCGAGCTCGCGCAGTTCGGCGTAGAGCTCGCGCAGTTCGATCCGGTCGCGCGAGAGGGGATCGCTGTTCTCCAGCTCGGGCCGTTCGGTCTCGAGCAGGGCGAGCCGACGGTCCACCTCATCGGCGACCGACAACTCCCACGCCAGGCTCCTCGAGACCTTGAGGGTGTCGCGCACGATGCCGTCGCCGAACTGGGTCGCGACCCGGTGGCCGCCGTACAGGATGGCGCGCACGCGGCCGTCCACCACGACGGGCACGGCCAGCCGCGCACGGACCGCGTCTTCGACATGGCTCTTGTCCGAGGACACCGCCGTTTCGAGCACGAAGGCGAGCGCGGTGCCGGAGGGAATCGTCACATCGCGAAGCGAGGCCTGCCTGGGCGGCGGGGCCACGCCCGTCTGCGGCGCGGCAGCGGACACACCGGCCGGAGCGGACCCAGGAGTCGCCGACGCACTGGCAGCAGGCGCCGAGGCGGGCGGTGGCCCTTGCACAGGCGCCCCGCTTGCTGGCGAACCGCCTCCCTGCGGCGCGCCGCCGCCGGACGAACACGCCGTGAATACCGACATCATCAACATGCAGCAAGCCAGTCGTCTCATGGCGCCCATTGTAGTCTTGATAGAATCACAGTTTCGCTCACGCACCCATGCCATCTATTGCCGAACGCATCGCCGCCGAATTGAACGTCCGTCTCCCACAGGTGGACGCCACCATCAGCCTGCTCGACGGAAAAGCCACCGTCCCGTTCATCGCCCGCTACCGCAAGGAAGCCACGGGCGGTCTCGACGACACCCAGCTCCGTACGCTCGAGGAGCGGCTCGGCTACCTGCGCGAGCTCGAGGAGCGGCGCGCGGCGATTCGCAAGAGCGTCGAGGAACAGGGCAAGCTGACGCCCGAACTTGCGCAGTCCATTCAGGACGCCGACACGAAGGCCCGCCTCGAAGACCTCTATCTCCCGTACAAACCCAAGCGCCGCACGAAGGCGCAGATGGCGCGCGAGGCGGGGCTCGAGCCGCTCGCGCTGGGCCTGCTCGAGGATCCGGGCCTGGTCCCCGAGCACGCGGCCGCCGCGTACGTGGACGCGGCCAGGGGTATCACCGATGTCGCCGCCGCGCTCGACGGGGCGCGCGCCATTCTGATGGAGCGGTTTGCCGAAGACGCGGAGCTCGTCGGCGGTCTCCGCCAGCTGGTCTGGGATCGGGCCGAGTGGCAGTCGAAGGTCGTTGATGGCAAGGAAGAGGAGGGCGCGAAGTTCTCCGACTATTTCAACGCGTCGGAACCGATCAGGCAGATTCCCTCACACCGCGCGCTGGCGCTGCTCCGCGGACGCAAGGAAGGCGTCCTGCGGCTCGCCGTCGTGCTGCCAGACGTGGACGGGGCGAGCGGCGCCGCCGAGCCGCACGCCCGCATCGCGGCGCGTGCCGGCATCGCGAACGCAGGCCGGCCAGGGGACGCCTGGCTCGTCGAAACGGTGCGCTGGTCGTGGAAGTTCAAGCTGATGGTGCACCTCGAATTCGAGGCGGAACAGCGTCTGCGCGAACAGGCCGAAGCCGAAGCGATTCGCGTCTTCGGGCAGAACCTGCACGACCTGCTGCTCGCGGCGCCGGCGGGCCAGCGCGTCACGATGGGCTTGGATCCGGGCATCCGCACCGGCGTCAAAGTCGCGGTCGTGGACGGTACCGGCAAGCTGCTCGAGACGGCGACCGTCTACCCGCACCAGCCGCGCAACGATCGCGAGGGGGCGCTCCGGGCGTTGGCGGGGCTGTGCGCGAAACATCACGTGCAGCTCATCTCGATCGGCAACGGGACGGCCTCGCGCGAAACCGATGCGCTCGTCGGCGATCTCATCACACGCCATCCCGAGCTGCAGCTGACGAGAGCCGTCGTTTCCGAGGCCGGCGCGTCGGTGTACTCGGCGTCGGAGCTCGGCGCCAAGGAGTTCCCCGATCTCGACGTCTCCCTCCGCGGCGCGGTGTCGATTGCCCGGCGGCTGCAGGATCCGCTGGCCGAGCTCGTGCGCATCGAGCCGCGCGCGATTGGCGTCGGCCAGTACCAGCACGACGTGAGCCAGACCCAGCTTGCCCGGAAGCTCGATACCATCGTGGAGGACTGCGTCAATGCCGTCGGCGCGGACGTCAACACCGCCTCGGCGCCGCTGCTCGCGCACATCTCGGGGCTGAGCGAATCCATCGCGCGCAACCTGGTGTCGTTCCGCGACGAGCACGGACCGTTCCAGGATCGCCGGCAGATCCTGAAGGTCCCGCGCCTCGGCGAGCGCGCCTTTCAGCAGGCCGCCGGGTTCCTGCGCATCATGGATGGCCGCAACCCGCTCGACGCCTCGGCCGTGCACCCCGAGGCGTACCCCGTGGTCGAGCGCATCGTGTCGCGCACGGGCGTGCCGGTTCACGACCTGATCGGCAAGACGCCGGTGCTTCGCGCGCTCCGGGCCGAAGACTTCGCCGATGCGCAGTTCGGCGTGCCCACCGTGAAGGACATCCTCGCGGAACTCGAGAAGCCGGGACGCGATCCGCGCCCGGAATTCAGGACGGCGGCGTTCAAGGACAGCGTGCGCGAGCTCGGCGACCTCGAACCAGGGATGCAGCTCGAGGGCGTGGTCACCAACGTCGCCAACTTCGGGGCGTGCGTGGACATCGGCGTC
>JBEQUD010000194.1:0-9146 GCA_040349235.1 Acidobacteriota bacterium | reverse complement strand
CTCGACCTGGTGCGCTGGCTGGTGTCGCGTGGCCATCGTGTGTCGCTCGGCCACTCGGCCGCGGACTACGAGCAGGCGCGGGACGCCATCGCGGCGGGTGCGAGCCAGGCGACGCACCTGTTCAACCGCATGCGCCCGTTGGGCCACCGCGCGCCAGGGCTGGTGGGCGCCGTCCTCGAGAGCACGCACGTCGCCGCCGAAGTCATCTGCGACGGCCACCACGTGCATCCGGCACTCGTGCGCATGGCCGTCGCGGTAAAAGGGGTGGACCACATTCTCGCGGTCACGGACGGGACCTCGCTGGCGGGCCGCCACGCGCCCCAGCGAGGCCGGCTCGGCGGCCTGGCGATCACCGCCGGCGGACCGACGGCGGTGCTCGCGGACGGAACGACGGCCGGCGGGACATCGACCATGGACCAGGTGTTCCGGATGCTCGTCGGGCGCGTGGGTCTGTCGATGCCCGCGGCTGCAGCCGTCACGGCCGCGACACCAGCGCGCCAGCTGGGCCTCGCGGGCCACGGTGTGCTCGCCGTCGGGGCGGTTGCGGACCTCGTTGTGCTCGACGAGACGCTCGCCGTCGTCGAAACCTACATCGCCGGCCGGCTCGTGTACGCACGCGAGGCGACCCTCGCGTGAGCGGTCACATATACTTCTCTAGACATGTTCTCGGTCACCAAGCGCCTCGATTTCTGCTACGGCCACCGCCTGCTCGACTACGACGGCGTCTGCAAGCATCTGCACGGCCACAACGCGGTCGCCGAGATCGAGGTCAGTAGCGGCGAGCTCGACGGTCGCGATATGGTGTGCGATTTCAGCGACATCAAGCGCATCGTGAAGGGCTGGATCGACGAGGAGATCGATCACAAGCTGCTGCTGCGGAAGGACGATCCGCTCGTCCCGGTACTGCGCGAGCTCGGCGAGCCCGTGTACCTCCTCGACACCAATCCGACCGTGGAGTGTCTCGCACGATTGATCTACGAGTTCGCCAGCGGCCAGGGCTTCCGCGTCGTGCGCGTGAAGGTGTGGGAGACGCCGACGTCCGTCGCCGAGTACCGCGCCACGTGAGCGCGGCGTTTCGACTGATCGTGTTCGACCTGGACGGGACGCTGGTCGATTCGCGCCGAGACATCGCCGATTCAGCGAATCTGCTCGTCGAGGCGTGCGGCGCGCGCCGGCTCTCCGAAGAGGCCATCGGCGGGATGGTCGGCGACGGCGCGGCGACGCTGGTCGCGCGCGTCTTCGCCGCCGTCGGCCTCGAGCCGCCGGCGGACGCCCTCCAGCGGTTTCTCGCCATCTACGACACGCGGCTGCTGGCCCACACGCGCGCGTATCCACGGATGTCGGAGGTGCTCGGCGAACTCGGCGCGCACGCCGCCCTCGCGGTGCTCACGAACAAGCCGCTCGCCGCGACACGCGTCATTCTCGACGGGCTGGGGCTGGCCGGTCATTTCGCGCCCGACGCCGTGTTGGGCGGGGACGGCCCGTTCCCCCGAAAACCGGCCCCCGACGCGCTGCGTCATCTCATGGCGCGGGCGGGCGTGGGCCCCACGGACACGCTCATGGTGGGCGACTCGGTCATCGATTGGCGGACGGCGGTGGCTGCGGCGACCGCGTCCTGCCTTGCGCGCTATGGGTTCGGTTTCGACGGCGTGCCGCTCGACGCGCTTCGTCCCGAGGACCGCGTGATCGACGCGCCGGCGGACTTACTGGCGATCCTGCCAATCCCGTGAGACGGAAGGGCCGCTCCGGCCGAAGTGACACGGCCCACGTCTAACCCTCGACGGCAACAGCTTGTTTTTCAACGGCGATTCGTGAACACTTGAGCGTTCCCGTGTCAGAGCTCCTACGAATGAAGTACATCGTCCTTCTTTGTGCCCTCGTCGCGGTGGGGTGTGGGGGCACCACGACCACGCCGGCCGTTCAAGACAACAGCACGGCCGTCCCCTACTTCTACTCGGGCACGATGGACGTGAACGGCGGCATCACCGTCGCGTTCACCACTTCCAAGGCCGACATCCTGACCGTCACCCTCCAGAGTGTGACCTCCGGTACGACCATCAGCACGGCCAATCCGCCCCTCGCCGTGCCGCTGGGTCTCGCCTACGGCGTCGCGAGCAGCGACGGATCGACGTGCACGCCGAGCCAGGCGCCCGTGCCCTTTGCGCCAGGGTTCACGGCGCAGCTGGCGGTGGCCTCGGTGCCGGCCGGGCCGACATGTGTGCAGGTCGTGGACGTCGGCAATTTGACCGGTCCCGTCTCCTTCGTGTTCCGCGTCGTCCACCACTGAAGACATTCATGCGAACCACCGGCGCAGCGATTCTCCTGGCCGCACTCCTCGTGTCCGGGTGCAAGAACAGCGACAGCACGACCACGAGTCCGGCGCCGACAACGCCCACGACGACGTCGCCGACGACGGAGACGTTCGCCAGCATCCTGGCGCCGCTCGGGACGGCGTCGCGCACGTTCGTCGCGAGCGCGAGCGGCACCATCACTGCGACGCTGACGACGGCCGGGCCGCCGTCGAACGTCGCCGTCCAGTTGGGGCTTGGCGCGCCGAATCCCGCTGGGCCCGGATGTGCTCTGACCAAGGTCGTCACCGCGGTGGCGGGCACCCAACTCACCACGACCGGCGACGCCGGCAGCTACTGCGTGGCCATTCTGGATATCGGCAACGCGCCGCGCGCGGGCATCAGCTTCACCATCAGCATCTTCCACCCGTAGCGGTCGTTCGGGCCACGCGGTGTCGAGCGCGGCAGGCCGGAGGGCCGATGGGAAGTTCAGCCGCCCGGCGCCACCAGCAGCTTTGACGCGGCGCGTGCGCCAATCGTGATCGCGCGGCCATCCTTACCCCGCACCAGCACGGAGTCGGCGGCTGCGTCACGCGCCTCCACGGCAATGGCCTGACCGGGCTTCAGCTCGTGCCTCTCGATGAAGTGGAGAAACGACGGATCCTGATCGGCGATGCGTGTCACCTTGAGCGGCGTGCCGAGCGGGCAGGTCAGCAGGTTGTCGAGCGGGCGGGCGTCGATGGCGCCGTCGGGATCGGGAATGGGATCGCCGTGCGGGTCGTGCGTGGGTCGGCCGAGCATTTCGTCGATGCGTTCGATCAGGCGCTCGGACACGACGTGTTCGAGCTGCTCGGCTTCGTCGTGGACTTCCGCCCAGCTCATGCCCATCACCTGGACGAGAAACAGTTCCACGAGCCGATGCCGCCGCAGGACCAACCCGGCGAGTTTCTCGCCGGCGGCGGTGAGGCGCACGCCGCTGTAGGGCTCATACTCGGCGAGGCCTGATTCGGCCAGCGCCTTGATCATGGTGGTCGCCGTGCCCGGCGTCACGGCCAGAGCCGCCGCGACGCCGCCCATCGGCACGAGGCGTTCTCCAGCGGCCAGCGCAGATTGCCCCTGGTAGATCGCCTTCAGATAATTTTCGACCGTGCTCGAGGGGAGCATGTACCGATATTATGCCCTGGTCAACCTACGCCGCGTCCTTGGAGGCACTGGTGTTACTGCAGGATCGCATCGCCACGCCTGAAGGCAAGCGCCGGTACGTGCGGGCGTTGTTCGCGACCATCGCGGACCGCTACGACTTTATTACGGTCGCGCTGTCGTACGGCCAGGATCGCGGCTGGAAGCGCCGGCTGGTTGCGTTGGCCGGCCCGCTCGCGGGCCGGCGCGCGCTCGATCTCGCGACGGGCACCGGGGACATCGCGTTCGGGCTGGCGGCCGCCGGCGCGGATGTCGTCGGTCTCGACATCACGCCGCGGATGATCGAGCTTGCGCGGCAGAAGGACAGGGCGCGGGCGTCGGCCTGCACGTTCTTGGTGGGGGACATGCTCAGCCTGCCGTTTCCGGCACGGTCGTTCGACCTCGTCACGACCGGCTATGGGCTGCGGAACGTGCCGGACCTCTCCGGCGCCATCGCGGAAATCGCTCGCGTCCTCAAGCCCGGGGGCCTCGCGTTGTCGCTCGACTTCGACCGGCCCGCCAACGGCATCGTTCGCCGGGCGTACCTGGCGTACTTGACGATGGTCGGAAGCGTGCTCGGGTGGGTGCTCCACCGCGACCCCGACACCTATCGCTACATTCCTGCCTCGATCCGCCGGTATCCTGGGGCGGCTGCTGTCGCCGGGCTGATGGTCGCGCGGGGCTTCACCGATGTCGAGTGTCTGCCGGTCATGGGTGGGCTGATGGCGATCCATTGCGCCCGGAAGATCCCGACGTAGTCGATGGCCGGTCTTGCCGAGATCGACACGGCCAAATGGTCCGGCGAAGGCGACTTCACCGCGCGCCTCGTCGAACATCTTCGGGCACTGCCCACGGTGGGGCTGGTGCGTGTCGAGGACGCCCCGGCGAGTCGGACCGAGGCGGATTACAACTTCATCAGCAACGAAGTGTTCGTCGTCTTCACGACGCGCACGCGCCGGGAGCGGGGTAGGCGGTTTGGCATATTTCCCGTCTCCCGGACGACTATCGAGCCCGAGATGACTCTCGAGGGGCTCGAGCGCGTGCTGGCCGCCGTGCCCGGGGTTGGCGAACCAGACTATTTCGACCAGGGCATGCTCCAGTACCTCCGTGCCGAGCGTGTCATACCCCCTTACCAGTCACGCGGTTACAAGCTGGTGGAGCTGGTTCGCATCTACGAGTCCGGCGGTTCCCATCGCCCATAACGCGAAGAAATAGACGCAACGTGGTCGTGTGCAGGCCCTAATCGCGCGGGGCGTTCGTGCCGATACGCGACGGGAATGAGTCTGGTTCCCTCCCTCCTGCAGGCGATCGTGAGCGTGGACGGCGAGGTGCTCGTCATGCACGCCACCGAGAAGCCGTACGTGGTGTCCCCATCGGGACAGGTCGAACTGGCGAGAGGCGCGCTGACGCTCGAAGGCGTCAGCGGCATCGTGACGGAACTGCTCCCGCCGGACATCCAGCGCATGCTGAACGAGGTGGGGGCGGTCCAATACGACCTGCCGCCACAACCGGAGTTTCCGCGCGAGCAGTTCACCGTCATTGCGGCTCGCGGCGACGACGATGTCTGGGCCGAGATTCGCCGTCGCCGAATCCCCGATGATGGCCGGGGGCCTGAGGCATTCTGGCCCTTGCCCACGCCACCTGTCTTTGAGGACGCGACGGAGCCCACGCCCGGCCAGCACCGTGTGGGTGGCGCGAAGGTGGCGATCGACACCGCCGTTGACGAGGCGGCGCGGTCCGGCGAACCGCCGGCGGCCGCGCGCCCGTGGCCGCCGTCCTCGCCTGGTTCGGTTGTCGTACCCATGCCACGCGGGCAGGCCCGAGACGACGACCCACCATTCCCGGCTGACTCGAGTCGCCCAGTCGAGCGCCTCTTACGAGCCGCCGCAGCGTGTGGCGCGACCATGCTGTGCCTGCGTGCCGGCGCCCAGCCGTCCATGCGGGTCGGGGGCGCGCTCCAGCTCCTCGACGACGAGCGGCCCATCGCCGCTGACGTCGTGCAGGCTGCGCTCGACGCCTTGCGGCCCGGCACCCCCACGGGCGCGCCCGGGGCCGCATCCGCCGACGAGTGGACGTCCGACGTCCCCGGCGTCGGACGAATCTGCTGCACGACGTTCTGCGATCAGGCAGGACCGGGCGTGGTGTTGCGCCTGCTGCCGGACGCCCACCTGCTCGAGGGGCGGCTCTATGCGAACGAGGCCCGTGCGCTCGTCGCGCACCCGGATGGTCTCGTGCTGCTGGCTGGGGCGCCCGCGACGAACGGTCGCGGCCTGATGGCCGCGCTCGTGGACGAGATCAACGGCGCGCGCGCCGTGCACGTGATCACCATCGAGCAGCGGATCGACGTCGTGCACCCGGTGCGGCGGGCGCTCGTGAGCCAGCGGCAGATCCACGGAGGCGCCGAGGCGACACTGGCCGCGGTCCGTGCCGCCTTGCGCGAGGAACCCGATGTGCTGGCCATCGAGGCCATTCGCTCGGGCGAGGTGATGGAGCTGGCACTCGACGCGGCCGCGGATGGCTGCCTCGTCCTCGCCGGCATCGCCGCGAAGACCGCCGCGGACACCGTCGCGCGCGCGGCAGGCTTGTCAGGTCCCTCGCACGCTAGGCGCCTGCGTGGGCTCCTGGCGGAATGCCTTCGCGGGGTGATTGTGCACGGCGCGGCGTCCACGAACCCGGACGGGCGATTCGAAGTGCGGGAGGTGGTCGTGGCGACGCGGCCGGTGGCCGAGGCGATTGCGCGCGGTCGGGCCTTCGCGCATCTGCAGCCGAGCGGGCCGCTCGTGTCCCCGACAGAGACGTAACGGCGCAGCGGGCGCCGAGGCTTACCGCTCCACGAGCGGTGCGAGTTCCTTCAACAGGAAGACCAGCACGTCATCTTCAGAGAGCGTGGCCGGGGGGCCGATGGGGCGCTCGGACTCGATGACGCGTCGGCCGCGGCTGCGGCTCGCGTGCCCGCTGACGAGCGGAATGTCGCCCGCCGTATCGAGCGTCAGCTCGATGTAATCCTCGCCCGTGCGGTCCGACATCAACCGGACGCTACCGCTCGGCGTGAAAACGGTGAAGGCGAGACCTTCGGCCCTGAGGACGTTGGACACCTGCCGGAAGATGGGGATCGCGACGCGGGCGAGAAATCCCTCGTAGTCGCGCGCGGCTTCGTCGATCCGCACGCGGCGCGCGGCGGCCTCCCGTTTGGCGCTGTCGATGGCCTCGACGACTCGCCGCTTGACGTCCGAAATCTCCATGCAGTTCCTCGACAGCGCGTGCTGTCAGACAACGTTGCGGGCGTGAAGCCCCGCGATGTCGGCGTGGGCCAGCCCCAGCTCGCCGAGCACCGCGTCGGTGTGCTGGCCCAGGGTGGGTGGGGCCGCCGTGATGGCCCCCGGGGTATCCGACAACTTGATCGGGATACCCAGCATCCGGAGCGGGCCGATGGTGGGGTGATCGCGCGTGGCAATCATCTCGCGTGCCGCCATCTGCGGATCGGCGAAAAGCTCCGTCAGATTGCGGACCATGCCGCAGGGTACGCCAGCGCCATTCAGGCGATCGATCCACTGCTGCCGCGTGTCGCGGCGGATCCGCGCGGCGAGCAGCGGGCGGAGCTCGTCATACAAAGTGACGCGCTGTTTGTTCGTGGCGAACCGCTCCTCCTGCTCGAACTCGGCGACCGTGCAGAATCGCCGCCACTGGTCGTCGTTGCCGACGGCGATGACGAAGTCGCCGTCCGACGCCGTGAAGAGCTCGTACGGGACGATGGTCGGATGCCGGTTGCCGAGCCGGCCCGGCGCGTTGCCCGTGGCGAAGCAGATGCCCGCCTGGTAGGTGAGGAGCGCGGCGACGGAGTCCAGCATGGCGATGTCAACCAGCTGACCGCGACCGGTGCGCGCCCGAGCCAGGAGCGCGAAGGCGATGCCCTGCGCGGCGAACATGCCCGACACGATGTCCGCGATGGCCACGCCGAGGCGGTACGGCGGACCGTCGGCCGCGCCCGTAAGGCTCATCAGGCCGCCCTCGGCCTGAACGACCGCATCGTACCCGGCTTCGTCGCTGCGTGGTCCGGTCTGCCCGAACCCGGACACGGAGCAGTAGACGAGCCGCGGATGGCGCGCCGCGAGCGTGTCGTAATCGAGCCCGAGTTTGCCGAGGGTGCCCGGGCGGAAGTTCTCGACGAGCACGTCGCTCTGGGCAATGAGACGATCCAGCACCGCGCGTCCCTCTGGGCTCTTGAAATCGAGCGTGACGCTTTCCTTGTTGCGGTTGATGCTGAGGAAGTACGCGCTCTCGCCCTCGAGAAAGGGCGGGCCCCATCCGCGGGTGTCGTCGCCGCGTCCGGGTTGTTCCACCTTGATGACGCGCGCGCCCATGTCCGCCAGCTGCATCGTGCAAAAGGGCCCGGAGAGCACGCGAGTGAGATCGAGAACGGTCACGCCGTCGAGTGGTCGCATAATGAGCAGTCCAGACTATACCGACTTTATTCACGATGGCTACTTCCCCAACCGCGCCCCTGACCGCTGACGGATACGCGCGCGCGCGGCGTGCGCTGATGCGGCAGGATCCGATCCTCGGCGCGGCGATCAAGCGCATCGGACCCTGCGGGATGGCCAGCCGCCAGCGCACGGACCACTTGAGCGCGCTCGTCGGCGCCGTGGTCGGCCAGCAGCTGTCCACGAAGGCGGCGGCGACGATCTTCGCCAGGTTCCTGGCGTTGTTCGAAGGCGAGCGGATTCCCGGCGCGGGGGCGATTGCGGCGCTCGCCGACGACCAACTACGGCGCGCAGGGCTGAGCGGCCAGAAGGTGGGCTACCTTCGCGACCTGTCAGCGCGCATCGAAGACGGGCGTCTGGAACTAGATGTCCTCGACACACTGTCCGACGACCTCGTCATCGAGCGGCTCACGTCCGTGAAGGGCTTCGGGCGCTGGACGGCGGAGATGTTCCTGATGTTCCGTCTGCACCGGCCGGATGTGCTGCCCGCGGGGGATCTCGGCATCGTCACTGCCGTACAGCGGCTGTATGGCCTGCGCAAGCGCCCGGACGCCGCACGTATTCTGAAAATCGGCGAAGCCTGGCGGCCCTATCGCTCGGTCGCGTCGTGGTATCTGTGGCAGACGTTGAAGGATCCCCCGGCTGATGGCTCGGCTAGAGTGGCTCGAGTGGCTAGAACAGCCGCGCCTTCAGCCAGAGGAGCAGGCAGCCGACGACGATCGCGATGAGCGTCCCGCGCTCGCTGTAGGTCGTTTCGCGCCACGAGAACGGAGCCGTCGGCGCCGCGCGCACGGCCTCGGGTGCCGCGGCATTGCTCGGCCATTGGGGCAGCCAGCGCGGCACCCGCCGTGCGTAATCACGGTAGTCGGTGCCGAGGCGCGCATCGAGCAGGCCCTCTTCCCAGCGCACGATAGCGTGATACTCGAAGCCGAGAACCGCCACGAATAGCGGTGCCAGCCACAAGAGGCCGGCCGTGACGGCAAACCCGGCCCACAGTGCGATATTGCCCAGATAGAGCGGGTTGCGTACGAACGCGAACGGCCCGGACGACACCAGGGGGCCCAGCCGGTCGCTCCTGGTCCGAGAGATGACGCCGATGTGGTGGACGCCCCACAGCCGCACGCCTTCACCGACGGCGACCAGAAGCAGCCCGCCGGCAAGGACGGCGGGGCCTTGGGTGATATTGTTTGGCGTCAGC
>JBEQUD010000221.1:0-2341 GCA_040349235.1 Acidobacteriota bacterium | reverse complement strand
GCATGGCGGCAGCGTCCGTGTGGACTCGCGCGTCGGCGAGGGATCCACGTTCTCGTTCATACTCGAAGGCGGGGTGTCCGCGTGAAAGCTCTCGTCGTCGATGACGACCCGGCCGCCCGGTATCTGCTGAAGCGCGTGCTCACGCGCGACTTCAACTACGCCGTGGTCGAAGCCGAAGACGGCCTCGAGGCGCTGTCGCTGCTCGAGCAGCACCACTTCTCCGTCGTGCTGATGGACGTGCGCATGCCGCTCATGGACGGCATCGAGACGCTGCAGCAGATCCGCAATTCGTCCAAACACGCCGGCCTGCACGTCGTGCTGACCACGTCGCAGAAGGAGGAGGCGATCGTGCGGAGCGCGGTAGCGCTCGGCGTCAGCGACTACCTGCTGAAGACCTCCGACACGCCCGTCTTTCTCGGACGGCTCAGCCGGGCCCTCAAAAGCCGGCCGACCACGGACCAGCCGCGCGCGCGGCCGGCCAGCAGCCAGACCGCCGCGCCGATCGGGCAGGACGGCGTCCTCTTGATCATCGATGGAGACGCGGACTTCCGCCACTTCTTCAGCACGGTCTTCCAGACCAAGTGCAAGACCCAGGAGGCGAAGACGGTGGCGCAGGCGCTGAAACTCTGCCAGGGCCAGATGCCCACCGTGGTGTTCATCGGCGACGACGTCGGCATCATGACGCGGGAGTCGTTCGTGAAGAAGGCGCGCGAGGACACCCGGATGGCGACGGCGAAGTTCGTCGCCGTCGTGGCGAAGAGCCAGGTCGCGGACGCGAACCCGAACGGGCTGTACGACCTGGTGGTGGCGCGTTCCTTCGTCCCTGATGTCTTCTTCCGCCAGGTCAGTCACCTATTCGAGGCCGAGACCTTCCTGAAACGCTTCGTCGAGTCACATCCCTCCTCCAGGTTGAGCCTCATCACGGCTACCGAGCAGGTCTTCGGCATGATGATCGCCGAAGAGGTCGCGGCGGCTGCGTCGCCCGTGCCCCTTCTGTCGAGTGGCGAGGCCCCGGCCGGCGTCTGTCTGCCCCTCCAGGTGCCGAGCGACGGCGTCACGCTGACGCTCTCGCTGCGGGCCAGCGCCCAGACCTCGCGGCTCGTCACGGCGCGAATGATCGGCGCCGAGCCGGCGGACGTGCCGGACGAGGACGCCAACTGCGGGCTGCTGGAAATCGCGAACGTCATCGGCGGCCGGCTGCAGAACAACCTGAACGAACACGGTCTGCCGACCCAGATTGGGCTGCCGCGCGCGCTGGACGCGACCGAGGCAGGTGAGACCTGGGAGAGGCCCGACACGCTGGTGCTGACATTTGCCTTCGAGCAGGGCACGCCCACGTTCGAGGTGGCGCTGCAGGTGAAGCCCACGTGAACGGCAACCATGGGTACTGGGCATGGGACACGGACTCGGGTCTGTCGCTCGGCCGGCCGGCGGCCAGCCTGCTCGGATACCAGGACGGCCACCCCATCGAGCCCCATCCGCAGGCGTGGACGGGCCTCGTGCACCCCGCTGACCGCTACGGCGTGTTTCGCGCGTGGACCCAGTATCGCCGCGGGCACACCGCGGCGTTCGCCTGCGACGTGCGTCTGCGCAACGGCGACGGAGCGTGGATGCCGGCGCACGTCTCCGGCGACATCGTCACCGTGCACGGCGATGGCCGGCCGCGGCAGGTCGTCGGCGCCCTCACCCTCATCACCGACCGCGACGAGGCGGGCCCCTGGGAGTCCCGGGCACGACGGACCGAAGGGATCGGCGCACTCTGCGGAGGTCTGCTGCACGACCTGAGCACGCCGGTTCATTACATCGGGGGCAATCTCGATTTCCTGAAGACGATGTACGAGCCCTTGGCACCGCTGCTGGCCCTGTGCGCCCCTGCCTGTGAGGCGCTGCACGCGGCGTCTTCTGACCAGGAGCTCGCACGACGGTTCGCGGCGGCCGTCGAGGCCGCCGACCTTGGCTACACGGCCCTCGAGATGCCTCGCGCGATGGAGGATTCGGTCGAGGGAGTCGCGCGCATCGGCGAGATGCTCCGGGCGATGAAGGAATTCCTCCACCCCTCGCAGGACGAGGGCGGCGGGGTGCACATCAACCACCTCATCGACACCACCGTCACGGTGGCGCGGCCCCAGTGGCGACACGCCGCCTCCGTCGTCACGGCACTCGATGCGGATCTGCCGCCGGTCGCGTGCCGAGCCGACGACGTCCAGCAGATCGTGCTCACCCTGCTCCTCCACGCCGTCCAGGACATTCGCGGCACACAGGCGGCGAGCCCGCGCCCGTCGAGCGGCGCGCTCGACACGATCACCATCACGACCCGCGCTGTGGACGGCGCCGCGGAGAT
>JBEQUD010000145.1:0-2689 GCA_040349235.1 Acidobacteriota bacterium | reverse complement strand
ACGGCCAGGCCCGTGTCGGCGTCGCGACCGAGCAGATCGGCGCGGAGGGAGCGGCCGTCGGGGAGCTTCGCCGTCAGTTGCTTCGCGCCGGCCACGACGTGGTTGTTGGTCAGCACGAGTCCGTCGGGCGTGAAGACGACACCCGAACCGGCGCCGCGCTCGGTTTCGATTTTCGCGACCGCGGGGCCCACGGCCTCGACGACGCCCGTCACCGCGCGCGAGTAGGCGTCGAGGAGCTCTGCATCGTCGGTACTTCCGTGCGTCGCACGCTCGGGCATCACGCGTCGATCGTACAAGCCTCGTGACAGTCGGGGATCACCCGATTGGGTGGGCGGCGCACCAGGCTGGGCGCGAGGCCGGGATCAGACGATGGCGACCTTGACGTTGTGAACCGGGGGCAGCGAATCGAACAGGCAGTCCCAGTGTTCTCCGCCCTCCCGACCGATCCAGAGCTGGCCGGTGGTCGTACCGAAGTACAGCGCGGGCGTCTTGAGGTGGTCGATGTCCATCGCGTCCCTGAGGACGGTGAAGTAGCTCTGCTTCTTCGGCAGGCCGCGCGCGAGCCGGCTCCACGACCCGCCGCCGTTCTCGCTGCGCCAGACCGCCGGCGCGGCGCCTGGGCACGCACGCGTGCCAGGCTCGAGCGGCATCACGTAGAGCGTATCGGCGCTCTGTGGATGGACGACGAGCGGAAACCCGAAGTCGCTGGGGAGCCCCTTGGCGATCGAACGCCACGAACGGCCGTGGTCGTCGCTGCGCAGGACGCCGATGTCCGGCCTCGGCCCACCGGGCCCCGTCCAGTCCGCCCAGCCGCCGTGGTTCTGCATGTAGAGCCGCCCGGGGGCATCATCGTGGCGCGCGATCTTGTGCACGCACTGCCCGAACGCGGGGTACGGGTCCGGCGCGAAGCCCGCGCCGACGCCCTGATTGGAGGCGACGAACGTTTCGCCGCCATCTTCGCTCAGGTAGTGCCCGCCGGTCGAGATGCCAAGATGCACGCGGCGGCCGTCCCGGATGATCGTGTGCATGCAGAGGCCGCCGTTGCCGGGCTGCCACTTGCGCGCGTGCTCGTGGTTGCTGATGCCGAGCACCATCTCCCACGAGTCGCCGCTGTCGTGGCTTCTGAAGAGCGAGGCGGGCTCGACCCCGCACCACAGCTCCTTCTTGCCGGCGCCGGGCTCGAGCGACCAGATGTTGACGAGCGCGCGTCCATCGTTTGCGGGGAAGGCCGGCGCCGACTTCGTCTCCTTGAACGTCTTGCCCATGTCCGTCGAGCGCAGCACCTTCATGCCGAAAAACGGATTGCAGCTCGAGGCATAGAGGCGCGGCGTCCCTCGCGTGTCGATGAGGGTCGAGTACACCGGCACGCCGGGACCGAACGGCCCACGGAGCACAAAACGGCGGCGCGGCGCGGCTGATTCCGCGACGAACACCCCTTTCTTCGTTCCGATGGTAAGGAGCACGCGATCCGCCATCGCTCAACCTCCCGAGACCGCCGGCAGGATGGTGAGGACGTCCCCTGCTGTCAGGGCCGTGTCCATCCCGTCGAGGTCGCGCACGTTATCCGCGTTCACGAAGACGTTCAGATGCCGGCGTACCCGGCCTGTTTCGTCGCACACATTGCGATACAGCCCGCCCTGGCTGCGTGCGATCTCGTCGAGCGCGCCTCGCACGGTGCGTGCCGCGATCGACAATTGCGCCGTGCCCCCGCAGTAGGGCCGCAGAGGGCCGGGCAGGTGGAGCGTAATCGTCGGCGCGCGCTGCATGGGGGACGGCATGGCACAGCCTCGGGGCCCGCCTATCGCGACGGGCAGTTGCCGCCCAGCGGACGCCAGCCTTCGACGTCGATGAAGACCTGATTCGCCGTGGGGCTGCCCAGGCCGCCGCCGCCCGGGCCAATCTGTACGCCGCCGCCGATGTCGATGCCGTCCGGCCCGCGCTGACCCTTCTTGATGAGGCCCGTGACCTCGATCATCGCGCCCTCGTGTGCCTTGATCTCCGTCATCACCTTCTTCGGTGCGTTCATGCGCAGTCGCATCCCTTCGGGAATGTTCATGCTGCCGGGGCCGTCCAGCGTGCGAGGCCCGGCTGTAAACAGCACGCCCCGTGAGCAACCTGGAACGATGACGCGCGTGGAGTCTCTCGGGACCGGGCGGATTTCCTGTGCGCTCGGCGCGCTGCCCCACGGGACCACGGCGACCGCGATGACGGCAGCGAGGCTCCGCAAGTGCGCTGGCAGGAAGCGGCGCGCCAGAGCCGGCCCCGCCGTGCTCACTTGGGCCCCGCCAAGCTGCCGAACACACGGCAGAAGTTGTCGCCCACCACGCCGGCGACCTCTCCTGGCGCGAAGCCTTGCCGCAGCATCTCGTTCGCAATCTTATACACAAACCCGCCGGGCGCCTCCGGCCACAGGCTGTTGGTCGTCTGCCGGCCGCCGGACGCAGACGGCGCCGGGTTGATGTAGGTATCGGTGCCGATGCCGACGTGATCGATGCCGACGACATCCGCCATTTCCTTGATGCCGATGACGAAATCCACGAGCGTCGGGAAGCTTTTCCACACGCCGACGATGCCGCCCGCGGCGGCCACGGCCCGGGCATGCTCGCGGCTGACGAGGCGCGGGAGCATGCCGCCCGGCAGGCCGCGTCGTCCGTGCGGCGTGTCGATGGCGGTGTGGGTGATGGCAATG
>JBEQUD010000127.1:0-7267 GCA_040349235.1 Acidobacteriota bacterium | reverse complement strand
CGACACGCCCCCCGGATGAACGCAGCGCTTCCTCGAGGTCGCCCACGACCTCGGCGACCACCTTCTCGAGCGACACGGGGCGCCACGATTTGCGATTCGCGCTCACCCGCGCCAGCGAGAGCAAGTCGGTAATCAGCTGCTGCATGCGTAAGGCGGCCGATGTCATCCGTTCCAGATAGACGCGGCCCTTTGCCGGAAGCTGGCCTTCGCACGCGGCTTCGAGGCGCTCGCCGAACGCACGGATCTTGCGGAGGGGCTCTTGCAGATCGTGCGAGGCAATGGATGCAAACGACTGCAGCTCGTGGTTACTGCGCTCCAGTTCTGCCAGGGCGCTTCGCAGGGTCTGCTCGAGGCGTCGCCGCTCGGTCACGTCCTCGAACGCGAGCAGGATGATCGGGGCCTGCTCGTCGTCGTACCGCAATCGTCTCGCGTTCAGCAGCAGGATACGTGCCTCATTGAGGGGCGACCGGCGCTGCTCCACCTCGAAGTCGGAGAGCTCTGTCTGAGCCGGCAACAGTTCCTCCAGCACGACGCGCAGGGCTGGAATGTTCCATTCGCCCCGACCGATCTCGTAGAGGAAGCGATGTTCGACCTCGGCCGGCGCCATGCGGAATGTTCGGTAGAACGCGCCATTGGCGAGGACGATTCGCAGGTCGCCGCTCAAGAGCAGCAAGGGCTCGCGGACCGTGTCCACGATGCCGCTCGAGTAAAGCCCTGCGGCGGGGTCGATTCCCTGGAAACCACCACCTGGCACCGTCCGGCCGCCGTCGGGAGACGGAGTACTAGTGGACGCGCTGGTATCGCGTTTATCGCTCACCGTGTCACGAGGGTCCCACGCCATCGCAGGGTTCAACGCCAAGAGAGTCGTACACCGTTCCGTAGAACAGGCCGCACGACAAGCGCATTGTCTATACGAAACGACGTAGGTGCAACTATATAGTTTTCTCAGCTGTGACCAGACATTGCCTGTCGTACAGCAGCATCCCTGTAAATAGGGAGGATGGAGATGACTGGGACTGAACTATTCAGAGGACCGCCGGCCGGGAACGAGCGAGACAGCGACACACCTACGCGCACGGTGCACGGTGCGCAGCAGGCGTGTCACTGAAGAAACTCGGGGGGTGCCAACATGCTCGAACCAGCAAGATGTTGGCGGGGTCGACGGGACTCGAACCCGCGGCCTCCGGCGTGACAGGCCGGCGTTCTAACCAACTGAACTACGACCCCGTAAGAGCTCGGACTACAAGGAACTCAGACTACTCGACTTCCTCGACTTACCCGACTTCCTCGACTGTGAATGGGCGGTACAGGATTCGAACCTGTGACAGCCGGCGTGTAAAGCCGGTGCTCTACCACTGAGCTAACCGCCCGGCCTGACCAAGGACGTTCCGGCTGCCCGCCAAAACGCACCATTATACGATGCCTTCAGCCCCAGCAGCAACAGCGCGAGGGCGAGTCCGGCGACCGCGCGGTACTCCCTGTTGGCCCTGGCCCGCGCAAGACTGAAGCGCCGAAGCGGATCGCCCCCTTTTCCGCCGCGGTACGTGTCGTAGCGATCGCCAAACGTGCGGCGGAGAAATGCTTCCTCGTTCTTGACGGCCGCCGTCAACGTCACCAGCAGGTACGCGGCCACGAGGCCCGCTACGACGAGCCGCCCCGACGCGACCGCGAGCCCCGCACCCATGATGGACGACCCGACATAGAGCGGATGCGCGAACCACCGGTAGGGGCCCGACGCCGTCACTTCGCGCGCCTTGTTCAGGTGGCCCGCCGCCCAGATGCGCAGGCACTCGCCGACGACGGCGATGGCGGCCCCGGAGGCGAGCGTGGTCGCGGTCGGTCGTGCCAGCCAGAGCACGGCCACGCCGCTCAGAAAGCCGAGCGCGACGCGCAGGCGCGCGAGCTTCGCAATCATGCGGCTGCCAGCCGTCGGCGCGCGGCGCGGACGACCTCCGCCACCTCGATGTCGAGCAGGCACATCCGCTCGCGCGTGCACTGGCGCAGGTGGTGGCACTGGCACTCCGCGTCCTTCGACAACGTGATGTCGTCGGGGGCCCAGGGCCCGTTGCGCGACGGCCGCGTGGGCCCGTAGAGCCCGACAATCGGCGTGCCCAGCGCGGCGGCGATGTGCGCGGGCCCGGTGTCGCCGGCAATCATCAACGCCGCCCCGCGCAACAAGGACAAGAGATCGCCGATGGACGTCTTCGGTGCCAGGACGGCCGCACTGCGTGCCTCGTCGACCACGGCGCGCGCGAGGGATTCCTCGCCCGGGCCCCAGGCCACGACCGACGTCATGCCACTCTGCTCGCGAAGCGCACGGGCGACTGCCGCGAAGCGGTCGGCGGGCCATCGCTTGTTCGGCCACGCGGCACCCGGGTTGAGGACCACGTACGGCACACCGGCCCGCCAGACCACCTCGGTCGCTGCCGGCGAATCGCCGCACACGAGGGGAAACTCGGCGGGTTCCACCGCGAGTCCGATGGCCGTGAGCAGCCCCAGATTCATCTGGACCACGTGCGCACGCTCCCGTGGATGGTACATCCCGCCGCCGCCCGGATCGAAGGCGTCCGTGTAGAACAGGCCGGCCATGCGCTCGCGCAGGTAACGGGACGAAAAGCCCACGACGCGCCGCGCGCCGGAGAGCCGGGCGAGCGCCGCGGACTTCATCAGGCCCTGGAGATCGAATGCGACGTCGTAGCGGGCCCGGCGCAGATCCCGCACGGTGCCGCCAAGGGCTGGGCCGCTGCCGCCGAGCGCAATCCGGCGATCGACCACCGGCACGTACTCGAGAATCTCGCGGTGCCGGGCAGCGACGAGCCAGTCGATTTGCGCCGTCGGAAACGCCCGGCGAAGCGCCGCGGCCACCGGAATCGCGTGCACGACGTCGCCAAGGGCCCCGAGGCGGACGAGCAGGAAACGAGAGGGGGCCGGCGCCGTCAACGCCCGGCCGCCGGAGGTTGTTGGATCTGGCGCAGGATGTCGCGTGAAGCGTGCCGCTTGGCATCACCGACGATCGCGGTGCGTCCGCCGTAGGCCTGGACAACCGCCCGCTCGGGCACGGTCTCGACCGTGTAGTCCGTCCCCTTGCAGTGCACGTCGGGGCGGATGCGCTGCAGCAGGCGCTCGACATTCGGGTCCGGGAAGACGACCACGAAGTCCACGACGGCCAGCGCGGCCAGCAACTCGGCGCGGTCGGACGCGGGTATCACGGGACGGCCTGCCCCCTTCAACCGGGCGACGGACTCGTCGTCGTTGACCGCGACGACGAGGCAGTCTGCCTCGGCGGCGGCACCCTGCAGGTAGCGCACGTGTCCGACGTGAAGGAGGTCGAAGCAGCCATTAGCGAGCGCAATCGTGCGCCCCTCGGCGCGGACAGCGGTGAGGGCATCGACGAGCGCGGCCTCGGAGAGCACCTGCCCGCCGCCCGATGCGCGATGACGACCGACTGGTTCGGTGCGCGGATCGGCCATGCCCTACGCCCGTACCCGCGGCGCGTAGTCGTCGGCGTTCGCGGATTCCTGATCGTTGGCGACCGCCTCGGCGAGCTCCGCTTCGGAGACGGTGGCCGTCCCCCGCTTCATGACGACAAGACCGCCCGCGTAGTTGGCCAGGCGCGCGGCCTCGTAGAACGAACCGCCCGACGCGAGCGCCAGCGCGAACGCCGCGATGACGGTATCGCCGGCACCGGTGACATCGGCCACCTCGTCCGACCCGAAGATGGGGACGTGCCGCGTCCGCCGCTTCGGCTCGAACAGCGCCATCCCCCGGCTGCCGCGCGTCACGAGCACGGCCTCCATGCGCGCACGCCGCAGCAGGAGCCGGCCCGCACGCTCGAGGGCGGCCGGGTCGTCATCGATGCGGATGCCGGTCACCTGCTCCACCTCGGACTCGTTGGGCGTGCACGAGGTGAACCCGCGGTACTCGGACAGGCGGTAGCGCGAATCGACCAGAATCGGCACCGGACGCTCGCGGGCGTGTCGCCTGGCCGCGCGCCGAACGAGGTCGGCAAGGGCCGGCGTCACGAGCCCGGATCCGTAGTCGGATAGCACCACGGCGTCACACGCTTCGACAACCGGCTTGAGCCTGGCGGCGAACACGCGGCTGACATCCTCGGACAGCGGCCAGTCGGTTTCCCGATCGATGCGCACAATCTGCTGCTTGGCCGAGTGCACGCCGCCCGCCAGGATGCGCGTCTTCACGGGCGTGCGGTACCCGCGGGTGCGCACGATATGTGCCTTGCTGACCCCGCGGTGCAGGCTGGCCCGCAGGCGCGTCCCTTCGGCGTCCGTGCCGATGACCCCGACGAGCCGCGCCTGGCCGCCGAGCGCGGCGACGTTGTTCGCGGCATTGCCCGCGCCGCCAGCGACCATCTCCGTCGCGTCGTACTTCAGGATGAGGACCGGCGCTTCGCGCGAGACCCTGGCGACCCCGCCGTAGATGAATTCGTCCGCGATGATGTCCCCGATGACAAGAACCCGGCGGCTCGAAAAGCCGTCGATGAGGGCAAGCAGCCGCGACTTGCGCTCGGTCTCGCCGGGGAGCGGGTCGAAGGACGTGGCGATCGGCATGGATACGTGGAGCCTCGCTGCTATGCAGTGACTACGAACCGACGTGGTCGAGAATCCAGTCCACGGCGTCACCCAGGTGATCGACGACCGCGTCGGCCACGAGGGGCGGTTGCGGACGGCGTTCCTCGGCCGCGCCGTACCCCGTGCGCACGAGCACCCCCCGCGCGCCGATCGCGCGGGCGAGCCCGATGTCGAGCCACTTGTCGCCGACGACGAACGACTGCGCCGGGTCGAACCGGAGATGCCGCGCCGCCCGATCGACGAGGCCACGTCCAGGCTTCCGGCAGTCGCACACCACGGCAAACTCGGCGACCGTGCCGTCGGGATGGTGCGGACAATAGTAATACGCGTCCACATGCGCGTCGTCGGCGCCGAGCAGCGTGGAGAGGTGCCGGTGCACGTCCGCAACGCCCGGCTCGGTCAGGATGCCGCGGGCGATCCCGGATTGATTGGTCACCACGACGACCGGCAGGCCGGCGAGGTTCAGCCTGCGGACCGCCGCCCCCGCCCAGGGGAAGAGGCGGAGTTGGCCGGCGTCGCGGAGAAATCCGACGTCTTCATTGACGGTGCCGTCCCGATCGAGAAATACGGCGGGCCCCGCGGCGCCGGCTGCCACCGCGCCCGTCACAGCATCTGCCTGACGGCGCCGGCGACGCGGGCGACGCCGACGCCGCGCATGCACCGGTGATCGATAGGGCACTCGCGCATCAGACACGGCCGGCACCAGACCTGCTCGGTGAGCACCACGTGCCCGTCTCCGGACGGGCGGGTGATGCGCTCGTCGGTCGGCCCGAACACCGCCGTGACATGCGTCCCGACCGCAGCGGCCAGATGCATGGCGCCGGAATCGTTCGACACGACCGCGCGGCACGCGGCGAGGATGGCGGCGAGCGTCGGGAGATCCGTGCCCATGAGATTGAGCACGATGTCGGTGCCGAGATGGCCTTCGATCTCGCGGGCGACAGGCAGGTCGGCGGTGCTGCCCACGACGACAGACTGCACGCCGTCCCGCGCGAGTGCGCCGGCGAGCTCCGCGAAGTACGCAGGCGGCCAACGCTTGGCACCCCCGTAGGCCGCACCCGGTGCGAGGGCGACGAGGGGACGCCGACCATCCCATCCCGCGCCGACGAGCTCGCGGGTGGCCGTGGCGGCGAGCGTGTCAGACACCGTCACCCTCGGCGCCGCCGCAACCGTCGGGAAGCCCAGTGCCTTGACGAGGTACTGATAGAAGGCCACCTGGTGTAGGCCTGACGGCGCCTCGACGGCACGAGTCAGTAGCGCGCGGCGCCAATCCGTGCGATAGCCCCAGCGCTCGGGGATGCCGGCCCGCCATGTCCGAAGGGCGGCATGAAAGGAGTTCGGCAGGAGCACGGCCGTCTCGAACGACGGCATCGTCGTGCGAGCGACATCGAGCGGGAGAACCGAGTCCACGAAGGGAACCATCGTGAAGAGCGGCGCGATGCCGGGCCGGGCCGCGATGGTGAGCACGGCGTCCGGCCATGCCCGGCGAAGGTCCGCGATCGCGGGCAACGCCATGACGGCATCACCCAGCCAGTTGGGCGCGAGGACAACGGGACGGACCACGGTGGGCTTCATGTTAGGCTGAAGTGAGACCGCGCGTAAACGCCGGACATACCCGTGAAGATCGGCCTGCTGCAAATCAATCCGCTCGTCGGCGATCTTGCGGGCAACGCGGCGCTCATCGCCGCCGCCGCGCGCGAGGCCGGGCACGCCGACGCCGACCTCGCGGTGACGCCGGAGCTCGCGCTCGTCGGGTACCTGCCTCGCGACCTGCTCCTCAGCCCGGGCTTCGTGGCGAAGAGCTGGGAAGCCGCGGCGGCCCTCGCCGTGGAACTTGCCGGCGGCCCGCCGGTCCTCGTCGGGCTGCCCGAGCCGAATCCTTCCGACGAGGGACGTCCTCTGTTCAACACCGCGGTGCTGCTCCAGGGCGGCCGCGTCGGGCAGCGGTTCCGCAAGTCGCTGCTGCCCACCTATGACGTGTTCGACGAGGACCGCTATTTCGAACCGTTCCACGGCCCGCAGATTCTGGCTATCGCCGGCCGCCGCCTGGGCATCAGCGTCTGCGAGGACGTCTGGAACGATCGCGATTTCTGGAAGCGCCGCCGGTATCACCACGACCCGGTGGACGACCTCGTTCGCGCCGGCGCCGATGCCATCGTCAATCTCTCGGCGTCTCCGTTCTCGGTCGGCAAGTCGCGGCGCCGGGAGGCGATGCTCGGGAGCATGGCATGCAAGCACCGCGTGCCGATGGCGTACGTCAACCAATACGGGGGCAACGACGACCTCATCTTCGATGGCCGAAGCCTCGTGCTCGGCGCGGACGGCGTGGCGGTCGCGCGGGGACGCGCCTTCGATGCCGATGTCGTCGTGTGCGATCTCGATGCCCGCGCCGACCTTCCGCCCGACGACGGCGACCTCCCCGAATCCGAGGTGTGGCGCGCCCTCGTGCTCGGCACCCGCGACTACGTGCGCAAGTGCGGCTTCTCGCAGGCCGTCCTCGGGCTCTCAGGCGGCATCGACTCGGCGCTCACCGCCGCGATCGCCGTGGAGGCCATCGGTGCCGAGCGCGTGCTCGGCGTGCTGATGCCGTCACCGTACTCGAGCCAGGGCAGCATCGACGACGCGTCGCAGCTCGCGGCCAACCTCGGCATCGACACACTGACGCTCCCGATTGCAGG
>JBEQUD010000115.1:0-2754 GCA_040349235.1 Acidobacteriota bacterium | reverse complement strand
GAAATGCGCCAGGTTCTTCTTGTCCGGTGCGGCGCAGACGCGAAGGGGAATCCCGTCGGTCACGGCTTCGAGGCACTGGAAGTCCCCGACCGCCATCGCGACCAGATACGACGACATGCGCGGCGACGTGGAAAACACCACGGTGTGCTGGTCGGGGCCGGGGCCAGGCGTGTCCGACACCACCCGGCCGTTCGAGATCGCGACATCGCGGCGGGCGATCGTCAGGCGCAGCGCGAACGTGGCCTTGTACTCGGGCTCGTCGAAGCACGGGAACGCGCGCCGCGCGTCCGTCGATTCGAACTGCGTCACCGCGTACGTCCGGAGTTCGCCCTGGCTGATGTAGAAGCCGCGCAGGTCGTCGTTCAGCCGGGCGCTGTAGTGGAGGTCGATGTCCGTCGAGCCCGACACCGGACGGGGGACGGTGAACGTCGCGGTCTCGGCGACCGCATCCAGGGCGACGTCGGCGGCTTGCGCGGACGGCCCTCGGCCGAGGGAGGCCGCCTGGATCGTCAGCCCGGCGGCGTTGAGGACGATCTGCGTCGTCGGCGCGCCGACGTGGACGCGGATGTGCTCGGTGCCCTCGAACGACGCGTGGACCAGGTCCACGGTGATCGCCAGGTCGTAGTGCTCGGGGACGACCGTCCGGGGCAGCCGTTGTGCCGCGACCGACGCGGGGCACAGCAGAGCGACGAGCAACAGAAGGGCCGCGAGTCGTCCCACGCCACCAGTGTAGCGGGGAAGTCGGCGAGACCGGCGCCTACTGGCTTGACCCCGGTGCCTATTCGCAGTACTACTAGATGCCCAATGGTTTACACGGTGGTTCGGTTGTCTCGCGACGCGTCGGAAGGCGGCTGCGCGCGTTGTCGCCGCTGTCGCACGTGTGTGGCCATTGGCTGCCAAGGCAGGGATTCGCGATAACCGCACCGGTTGCGTAGAGACACTCCACGAATCAATGCCCGGGAGGCCTATCGCTTTCCGGGCTTTTTGTTTATATGTCCGATTTGTTGCCGCTCTTCCTGAACCTCGCCGGACGTGACGTCGTGCTCGTCGGCGGAGGGAATGTCGCGGCCTCCAAACTGCGCGCGCTCGTCGATACGGGCGCGCGTGTGCGCGTCATCGCCCCCGAGGTGCGCCCCGAGATCGCAGAGGCAGGCGTGGAGATTGCGCGGCGCGGGTTCAGGCCCTCCGATCTCGACGGGGCGTGGCTGGTCGTTGCCGCGGCAACGCCGGACGTCAATCGCGAGGTCGCCGCGGCGGCCGAACCGCGCCGGATATTCGTCAACGCGGTGGACGACCCGCCGAACGCCAGCGCCTTCTTGAGCGGGACCATCCGCCGCGACGGCGTGACGATTGCGGTCTCCACCCGCGGGGACGCGCCGGCGTTGACCGCCCTGGTGCGAGAGGCGCTCGATGCCCTCCTGCCTGCCGAACTCGGGGCGTGGATGGACCAGGCGCGCCGGCAGCGCGTTGCGTGGCGGCGCGACGGCGTGCCGATGGCGGAGCGGAAGCCGCGTCTGCTCTCGGTGCTGAATCAACTCTACGACACGAGTCGTCCGACCGGCTCGGGCCCTGGGCAGAAGGAGTCGGCCTTGGGCCATGTCTCGCTCGTCGGCGCGGGGCCAGGGGACCCTGGCCTACTCACGAGGACGGCCGTGGCGCGCCTGCGCGCTGCGGATCTCGTGCTGTACGATGCCCTGGTGGACGACCGCGTGCTGCGCTACGCGCGCCGCGCGCAGCGGTTTTTCGCGGGCAAGCGCGCCGGGCGGCAGGCGATGACGCAGGAGGTCATCCACCGGGTCATGATTCGGGCGGCCCGGCGCGGGCGGCGCGTCGTGCGCCTCAAGGGCGGCGACCCGTTCGTGTTCGGCCGCGGCGGCGAAGAGGTGCAGGCGCTCCAGCAGGCCGGGGTGTCCTTCGATGTCGTGCCGGGCGTGACGAGCGCCATCGCGGCGCCCGCCCTGGCGGGCATCCCCGTGACGCATCGGGGCGTGTCTACCGCGTTTCTGGTCGTCTCCGGCCACAACGACGCGTCGCTCCTCTCGGGGCTGGCCGCGACGCAGCCCGGCGGGGCGACGATTGTCATCGTGATGGGCGCGGGCCGGACGACGGCCATTGCCGCGACGCTCGTCGGCCGCGGGTGGGCGCCCTCCACGCCCGCCGCGGTGGTGACGAATGCGTCGTCGGATGGCCAAGAGACGTGGCGCGGCACGCTCGAGGCGCTTGCGGCGGGAAGGGCCGTATTCGGCCCCGGCCCTGGTACCATCGTCGTCGGCGGCGTCGTCGCGCTGGCGGCTGGCGCGGACGAACCATTCGAGAGGGTGTATGGCACTGGCAGATGAGCAGAAGACATTCGGCCGCGCGCGGCTGACGTTCGCCAACGAGGCGGAGATCGACGAGTTCGTCTCCACGCTCGAGAAGTACGAGCGGGGCGAGATCACTCCGGACCAATGGCGGATGTACCGGTTGGTTCGCGGCACCTACGGCCAGCGCCAGGCCGAGGATGCGCAGATGATGCGCATCAAGATCCCCCAGGGGCTGCTGACGGCCGACCATCTCGACGTGCTGGCGGAGGTCGGCGAGCGGTTCTCGCGCGGCTTCGGCCACATCACCACGCGGCAGAACATCCAGTTCCATTTCGTGAAGCTCCACGACGTCGAGACGGCGATGCGGATGCTGGCGGCCGCGGGTGTCACGACGCGCGAAGCGTGCGGCAATTCGGTGCGCAACATCACGGCGTGTCCCTACGCCGGCGTG
>JBEQUD010000210.1:0-4600 GCA_040349235.1 Acidobacteriota bacterium | reverse complement strand
CGGGCCGCTGACATGCTGTGCTACGGTGGTCCGATGGCCGCTGACGCCCCACCGCTGTCGTTCGAGCAAGCCTATCCGTCGTACCTCCGGACGTCCGCGCTCGACGCCCTTCGTGCGCGCGACTACCCACTGCTCGACGCCCACGGGTGCGTCTACCTGGACTACACCGCGGCGAACCTCTACGCCGCGTCCCAGATCGATCGGCACCAGGCCGTGCTGCGCGGCCACATCTTCGGGAACCCGCATTCCACGAGTCCGACCTCGTCGCTGGCCACCGACTACATGCAGCGCGCGCGGCGGGCGGTGCTGGGCTTTTTCAATGCCTCGCCCGATGACTGGGTCGTCATCTTCACCGCAAACGCGAGCCAGGCGCTCAAGCTCGTCGGCGAGGCCTATCCGTTCACGGCCGACAGCCGGTATCTGCTGACGTTCGACAACCACAATTCGGTCAACGGCATCCGCGAATTCGCGCGCGCCCGCGGTGCAAGCACGACGTATCTGCCGGTCCTCCTCCCCGACATGCGTGTCGATGGGGACCACCTCGCGCGCGAACTCGCCGTCACATCGACCAACGCCCGCCACTTGTTCGCCTATCCCGCGCAGTCCAATTTCTCCGGGGTCCATCACCCGCTCGAATGGATCGCGACCGCGCACGCGCATGGATGGGACGTGCTGCTCGATGCCGCCGCCTTCGCGCCGACCAACCGGCTCGATCTGGGGCGCTGGTCCCCGGATTTCGTCGCCCTGTCGTTCTACAAAATCTTCGGGTATCCGACCGGCGTGGGGTGCCTGCTGGCCCGCCGCCGCTCGCTGGCGCGGCTGGGGCGGCCGTGGTTCGCCGGGGGCACGATCACGGTCGCGTCCGTGCAGGGCGACAAACACTACCTGGTCGAAGGGGAATCTGGGTTCGAGGACGGGACGCCGGACTTCCTCGGTCTGCCGGCGGTTGAGATCGGCCTGCAGCATATCGGCGCGATCGGCATCGACGTCATCCACGAGCGCGTCCGGTGTCTGACCGGATGGCTGCTGCACGGCCTGCTGGCGCTGCGCCACGGCAACGGGCGGCGCCTCGTTCGCCTCTACGGGCCCGCGGGGACAGACGAGCGCGGGGGCGTGGCGACGTTCAACCTGCACGATGCCGAGGGTCGCGCCGTGGACCACCGGATGGTCGAACAGCGGGCGACGGCGGCGAACATCTCGCTGCGCACAGGCTGCTTCTGCAATCCGGGCGGCGGAGAAATCGCGCTCGGCCTGACCGGGACCGAGCTATCATCATGCTTTCGGCAGCCCGAGCACGAGACACGCCTGACCATCGACGATTTCCGGGCGTGCATCGACGGCAAGAGCACGGGCGCCGTGCGCGTCTCACTCGGCCTGGTCTCGAACCTGGCCGACGTCGAACGCTTCGTAGACTTCGCGAAACAGTTCCTCGACTAGTAGAATCAGAGGACCATCAATCCGAGGTCCGTGTGCCTGGCGCAGAAGGTCGCGCCCGATGCCGGGGCTTCAACGTATCTGTGCTCGTCCGACGCGTCCCGAGCCTGCATCATCCGGCTCGGCGTAACGGGCAGCTATAACGACGCGATGGCGCGGTCACGAGGGACGCGCGGGTCGCGGGAGACGGCATGACCAAAGCGAAAGTCAGCCAGCAGAAGCGGTCGCGCGAACGGGCCAAGCAGGAAAAGCGTCAGCAGAAAGCGGAGCGGCGCTCGCAGCCCACGGTCAAGCTGAAACGCCTTCCCGGCGAAGAGGATCCCGACCTGGCAGGGATTGTCCCCGGGCCGCAGCCCTCACCCTGGGGCGACGAGGACGAACTCGTCACCGACGAGGAAACCACCGAGTAGCCGGAGCGGGAGTCCTTTCATGAAACGCCACCTTTTCCTGCTGGGCCTGGCGCTCGTCGCCGGCTCGGCCTGCCATCGCTCATCGGGGCAGCCGGCCGCGGCCGGTGCGCCCGCCGCGACAGCGAGCGCGACGCCGGCGACGCCGGCGCCGAATCCGGCCACGCCGCCGGCCGACGCGCAAACGAACGAGGCCCCCGAGCCACCGGCCAAGCCCCTGCCGCCCGTGCTGCCGCAGGTACTCGCCAAGGTGAACACCGAAGCCATTCAGCGTTGGGAACTGGAAACCGCGGGCAAGCAGGCAGAGGCCAAGGCCGGCAGCCAGGTGCCCCCCGAGAAGCGGAACGAAGTCCTCCGCGGCATCCTCGACGAACTCGTCACCTATCACATGCTGGCGCAGGAAGCGCGAAACATGAAGATCGTGGTGACCGATGCCGACGTGGATGCCGAGGTCGCCAAGATCCAGCAGAGCTTCCCCACCGAGGACACCTTCAAGCAGATTCTCGCCCAGCGCGGCGTGACGCCCCAGCAGCTGCGCGAGCAAACCCGTCGCACGCTGCAGGCGCAGAAGGTGGTCGATGCCGCCGTCACGTCCAAGGTCGCCGTGCAGGATTCAGAGGTGGACGAGTTCTACAACAAGTACACCGACCGGTTCAAGGAAGGCGACACCGTCCACGCGATGCACATCTTCATTGCCGTGCCGCCCGGCACCGACCCCACGCAGAAGGACCAGGCCAAGGCCAAGGCCACGGCCGTCCTGAAGCAGTTGCGCGGCGGTGCGGACTTCGCCACCATCGCGCGCACCGAGTCCAACGACGCCTCTGCGGCCCAAGGCGGCGACCTCGGCTTCGTCGAGAAGGGCGTGGCGCCCAAGGCCTTCGATGACGCCGCCTTCGCGCTGAAACCCGGCAGCCTCAGCGACATCGTGGACATGGGCAACGGCTACGACATCATCAAGGTGGTCGAGAAGCGGGCCCCGCGGACGGTCCCGCTGGCGGAGGTCCGCGACAAGGTCAAGGCGTTCCTCTTCCAGGGACAGCGCCACGCGAAGCTCGAGCGCTTCATCGCCGAGGTCAAGACCAAGACGAAGGTGCAGATTCTGGTCTGAGGGATCCGGAAGGAAGACACGCGGCGGCTCAGCCGGCGAGCGCGCGGATGCCCGCCAACGAGAACTCGGCGACGTGGCCGGCAACCGCGTCGATCTCGGCCGGCGTCATCTGGGATTTCATCCCGAGCCGCGTGCCAATGGCGTTGGGCAGGTACGCGACCGCTTGCGACTGGAGGCTGACCACGCACCGCATGACGCGGGGGTCCGTCACGGGGCAGCCCAACATGCAGGCGGTCACCTCGACCAGATACGCAATCCGGGGCCGGAGCCCCTGGTCAACCAGGGTATCGAGGGCCGGGGTCGGGTCGGCGATTTCGCGGTTGATGAGCCCGTGAATCCAGAAGTCCGGCGCCGCCGCCAATAGCGCCCGCAGGTGGATGTGGACGAACCGCCGCAGCTGTTCGTCCGGCGTGCAGCCCTTCCCCGCCTCAATCGCCGCATCCGTGGTCCGCTGCAGGACGCGAATGGCCTGCTGCAAGACCTCACCGTACAGGCCCAGCTTGTTCCCGAAATGGTAGTTCACGGCCGCAACATTCGCGCGCGCCACGCGGCAGATGTCCCGCACGGTCACCCGCTTGAACCCACGCTCGGCGAACAGCCGGGACGCCGCCACGAGGAGCCGGTCGCGTGTCTCGAGGTCCTCGCCGCTCATAGCGTCCGACGAAACAGGATGGTTGCCGCGGTCATGGACACCACCGAGAACACGAGGAGATAGCCGAGGTCCGCGGTAATGGCCTCGAAGCCGGTGTTCTTGAGGAGCAGATTCTTGAACGCGTGTACCGAGTAGGTGAACGGGTCGATGACCGCAATCGCCCGCATCCACCCGGGGAATCCCTGCTGGGGGTACACGGCGCCGCTCGGGAAATAGAGCAGCGTGTTGAGGACGCCGAACATGGCCCGGGGCGTGAGCGGGTCCGTGACGCGCACCATCAGCAGGAACATCATGCTGATGAGCGCAAAGGCGGTGATGACGATGACCACCAGGAGACGGAAGAGCCGCACGGGATCGAGCGCGTGCGGGATGCCGGCGATGAGCGACCCGATGGTCATCAGCACGAAGCCCGCGAGCACGGCCTTGATCGTCCCCGACAGGTTGAACCCCGCGATCAGCTCGAACTTCGTGATCGGCGTGACCAGGTAGCCCTCGTGCAGCCCACGGGCCTTGTCGTCGATGAAGATGATGCCCCCGCCGATCATCACCATCATGAAAATCGACATGCAGATCGACCCCGGCAGCAGGTACTGCACGTAGGGAACGTAGGGATACACCTCGACGATGTCGAGCGCGGCCTGTCCGGGGACCCTGAGCGTCGCCGGCTGATTGTAGGCACCCAGCATGCCCCCAATGGTGCTCGCCAGGGCCACCGACACGAAATTGTCCGTGTTGTCGGCGATGAGCGCCACCCGCGGATCGTTGCGGGTGAGCACGCGGCGGGAGAACTCCGGAGGAATCGTCAGAATGCCGTTGACCCGCCCGTTGCGCAGGTCCGCCAGGGCCGCTCCGGGGTCCGCGTAGTCGAGGACGTCGATGGTCTGCGCGCCCGCGGCAACGGCGGAGGCGAGTTCGCGGACGCGGTTGGCCGGCACACCGTGGTCCTGATCCACCACGGCCATCTTCAGGTGCTTGACGTTGCCTCCGAAGGCGTAGCCG
>JBEQUD010000087.1:0-2821 GCA_040349235.1 Acidobacteriota bacterium | reverse complement strand
GCCGGCACGTCTTCATGGCGCGCCCAGGTGACGGCGAAATCCGTCGACGGAATCCCCCGCGCGGCCAGGGCCTCGACGACCGCCCCGGGCGAGCGGTTGACAAGCGCGAGAAAGAACAGGCCGGGCCAGCGCTCGCGGGCGGCCTGATAGAAATCGAGCATCTCCGCGAGCAGATACCACGTGCCGACCGAGCCGGAGTACACGAGCACCGGCCGATCGCCGACACCCAGGCTTTCCCGGACCCGCTGGCGCGCGCCGTCGTCGTAGTTGAAATGATCGAGGTCCACGCACGAGGGAATCACGCTCCACGGGGGCAGCGCGGGACGCTGCTGCAGGCCCGGGAACGCGCGCAGAATCGGCCGGACGGCCTCGGTCAACGTCACGATGCCGTCGGCCGCCCGCAGGATCCACTGCTCGACGCGCTTGGTCAGTCGGAAGCGGAGGCCGTTCGGGTCCCAGTGCCCCGCATCGGCGTATTCCTCCGCCTGGAGCCCGCGGATGTCGAAGAGAAACGGCACGCCCGTGCGCCGCTTGACGCCCCAGGCGATGGCGGCGGGCACGTACCCGCGGGCGTGGAGCAGCGCAAAGGGGCGGCGCGCATGCTCGCGGAGAATGCGCCGCACGCCGCAGCGGATGTCGAAGAGCGTCGCCGGCAGCGATGGGCGCTTGTGATAGCGCAGGCGAATCCACGCGATGCCGCGCTCGGACAGCAGACGCGCCGTGGCGGCTGTCTCGGCCGCATCCGCGTCGGGCGACCTGACGGGCTTCTCGAACGACAGGACCGTCATGTCGAACGCCTCCGCGAGCGCGCAGACATACGGCAGCACCTGCGTCGGGCCGAGCGGCTCGATGAGGCCGTTGTACGAGACGAAGAGCGCTCGCGGGCGCGACGGGCTGTGCGTCTCGGCGGGCGCCATGGATGCAGTCAATGCGTCCCGAAGAGCGACGCGAGCGGCGCCCGTCGGTCCGGATGGATGAAGACGTAGTTGTCCTCGACGATGTCGTCCAGTGACGCGACCGGGAGCAATTTCTTGTCCGACGTGTACCTGTAGATCCCGTAGCCACGGCTGGTGAAGAACCCGACGAGGTCGTCGAGGCGCAGCCCGAAGCCGTCGAGGAACCAGGGATTGATCTCGCAGATGACGGTGGGATGGTGCGCGTCGATGGTGCGCGCGGCACCGCGGAAGGCGAGGAGCTCGGCCCCTTCGATGTCGCACTTGATGAGCGAGACCCGATCGATCGACGGCAGGTAGTCGTCGATCGCCACGACCTCGCAGGTGACCCGCGTCGTGCGGTCCCATCGCACCTGGGTCTCCGAACCCTCCCGCGCGTCGTTGCGGGTGCCGATGTGCGCCTGGCCGGCGCTCGGCGCCCCGGATTTCTGAATCGGCAGCGTGACCTCGATCGTGCCTGCCGTGTCGCTGCACCCTTTGGCGACGCACGTGGCGTTCTTCAAACCGAGCAGACGCGCCACCAGCGTCAGCGTGCGGTACGTGAACGGCACCGGCTCGAACGCGTGCACGCGCCCCGAGGGGCCGGCCGCGCGCGACAAGTGGTACGTGTAGAAGCCGTAGTTGGCGCCGAGGTCGAGCACTGTGTCCCCCGGGCGCACGGCGAACGGAATCAGATCGAGTTCGGGCTCGCGCCACTTGCCCCGGCGGATGTCCATCGCGACGGCGGCCCCCTGCAGGTACCGGTAGACGCCTTCGTTCAGGAGCGGCGCCAGGGACTTCTTAATCGCGCGGCGGAGGAGAGAATTCGCAGCCATGGGAAACGGGCGCTACGCCGGCGCACGGCCGGCACAGGCCGCCAGCGCCCTTTCGATTTCCGCGGCCCGGAAGCTCGCGTAGGGGACCCCGTAGTGGCCCGGCGACAAGCGACCGGCGATCGGTCGTCCGCTCTCGAGATCGTGAATGAGGCCCTCGACGAGGGCGGGATGCGCGACCGGGCCGCGCGCAACCGCGTCGCGCACATCCCTGGCAAGCGCCGCGTTTCCGGTCTGCTGCAGGACGTGGAACAGGCTGTAAAGGTAGTCCTCGTTGGGGCCGCGCTCGAACTCGATGCGCTCTTTCATGCCGCGGAAGCCGTCTTCCTGGGGAATGAAGTCGTAGTAGACGGGGATGTTCAGATCGAGCGCCCGAGCCAACCCGACGGATGCCGCCAGCCGCCTGAGCGCGGCGCTGTGCTTGTGGAGCGCGGGAACCCGCTTGGCCGTGTCCTTCCAGCTCTTGGGGCGACAACTGCTCCAGAGGGCCAGCGTGATCGTCAGCGAGGGCGGGAAGAAGGGGACATGGCCGATATTTGCATCCACGAAGGCGGCATGGCCCGTAGGGTGCGGGGCGCGTTCGAGGAGGCGCATTGCGTACACGGCCTGCTCCGGCTCGACCGCTTCGGGCTGCGTGAACATCCAGTGCTCGTATCCAGGGCCGAATGCGGTCACCGTCGTCAGCAACAGTTGCCCGTGGTGATGGATGGCCTTGGTCGTCATGTCCGTGCCGTGGTCGGGCAGCGGAATCCAGCAGTTGGCCACCAGGCCGAAATGCACGTTCGTCTCGATGTCGCAGGAGACCACCGGATAGTGGCTGGCGTTGAGCACGGCGGGCGCAGCGAGATGGCGGCGCAAGATCTCGGTCAGCACGGTGGGGGTGGCGGCCATGTCCTGCAGCACGGACGCGGCCCGCGCGTGGGCGGCGTACTTGTCCGCGCTTGCGGCGAAGGCCTGCCGCAAGCCGGCCAGGTGCGACGAGAGGGTGGAGGGCATGATCGCGTTCGGGGGGCGGCCGCTAGCGGCGCAAGGTTACCAGCACTTCGGGGTGAATGC
>JBEQUD010000200.1:0-10023 GCA_040349235.1 Acidobacteriota bacterium | reverse complement strand
GCGAAAGGCGTTGCGGCGGAACTCGGTCCGCTCGCCAACACGCAGCCGGTGCCCGAGGTCGGGCCGTTTGCCTCCACGCGCCGGGTCGCGGCCCGGTAGAGCGGGGCCCGGTGGAACAGGATGCCGCCAGCGACGACACCCGTCGGGTCAGGAGGCCCGTCGGGCGAGGTCGCTGACGGGGAGGTCGGCTTTCGCCGCGCGCGCGCGGGGGAGCCCGCCCTCGGTGAGGCGGGCATAGGCACCGCCCGGCTTGACGCAGAGGAAGTCTTCTGCGACGAGCGTCTCGAGTGCCCGGCCGCAAACCGCGCCGTCGATGCCGCATAGCCGCTGGGCCTCGGCGAGCGTCAGGCGCAGGCCTGGCATTTCGAGGTAGTCCGCACGGATGCGGGCCAAGGAGTCTCGTAGTTCGTGGTCGAGCACCGGACCACTCGCGTTACCCTCTCCGGTCCCGCTCCCGGTCGTGTGTCTTGCCATTACCCTCACCCCGTGCTTCTCTTCATTTCTACCAGGGACGCCTCGAGCAGTACGAAGTCGTTGTGGCCGTTGGCGAACCACGCGCGCACGTGGTGATAGCGGGCGTAGCTGAGCGCGCGGGCGAAGGCCTCGTCGCGATTGCGGAGGATGAACTGGTCCGGGGAGCCGGGGGTGCCGAGCAGATAGACGACAGGGGTGTCGCCCGGCTTGGGCCGGACAATCTTGGGCCGGACAATGACGTCACCACCCGCTGGCGCGCCGCGTGTCGTCACGAGCAACCCCCCCGTGAATCAACGAGACACCAGATTGTGCCGGGAGGCGGCCACATGGCGAGCCGGAGGTGCTCGTCATGTGGAGCGGCAAAAAGAAGCCTAATCTAAACTAATGGCATAGTCGAGCGGAATAATCGCTCTGTGGTGTACTAGGGACCCTATGGAACACGCCCGCGGCTACTTCGACGAGTTGAATCGCACCTACAGCGAGGTGCACAAGACCAAGGAAGACCTGTTCTGGGCCACGTATATGGCCATCAGCGACGACCAGGCGGGCTTCGCGCGCGCCGAGGCCGCCTACAAGGACTTCATCTCCGACCCCGAGAAGCTCCGCACGACGCGCGGCCACATCGCACAGCTGGAAGGGCAGCCGGCTGGCCGCGAGCGGGACGCGCTCCTGCACGGCCTCAAAGGCTGGCTGGCCGTGTTCGAGGCCAACATCATCGACAGCGAAGCCGGCCATGCGCTGATGCGCGAGATGATCGACGCCGAGGCCGTGCTCTTCGCGAAGAAGCGCGAGCTCGAGCCGCGCCATATCAACGAACAGGGCGAGACGGAAGTGGCGACCCTCAGCGGCCTCGCGACCAACCTGGCGACGAACCCCGTTGAAGAGCGCCGCCGCAGTTCGTTCGAGGCGTTCCGAGACATCGAACGCTGGGTCGTGGCCAATGGGTTCCTCGATCTGGTCAAGCTGCGCAACCGGTTCGCGCGCGCGCTCGGGTTCGACAACTACTTCGAGCTCAAACTGCGGAAGAACGAGCGCATGACGCCGGCGCAGCTCTTCGGCATCCTGGACGACTTTCTCGACCGGACGGCGACCGCCAACCGCCGGACACTCGACGAACTGGGCGCCGCCCACGGCGGCCGTGTGGCACCGTGGAACCTCCGGTTCTTCGCGTCGGGGGATGTCGTGCGGCGCATGGACGAGTACATGCCGTTCGGGGCGGCGCTCCGTCGCTGGCTCGAGAGCTTCAGACGGCTCGGTATCCAGTACCGTGGCGCGACGATGCAGCTCGATCTGCTGGAGCGCGTCGGCAAGTACCAGAACGGGTTCTGCCACGGCCCGATTCCGGCGTGGGTGACGGCCAAAGGGGAATGGGTGCCCGGCCAGATCAACTTCACCGCCGATGCCAAGCCGGACCAGGTGGGGAGCGGCCTGCGAGGCATCCTCACGCTGTTCCACGAGGGCGGCCACGCCGCCCACTTCGCGAACGTCGTGCAGAACGCGCCGTGTTTCTCGCAGGAGTACGCCCCGACCTCCATGGCCTACGCCGAGACGCAATCCATGTTCTGCGACAGCCTGTTGGGCGATGCGGACTGGTTGACCCGCTACGCGAAGAACGCACAGGGCGAGGTGATTCCCGACGACCTGATACGGGCGCGCGTCGCCAGCAGCCAGCCCATGCGTGCGTTCGACGAACGGTCCATCGCGGTCGTCCCGTATTTCGAGGCCGCGCTGTATCGCCTGCCGGACGCGGCGCTGACGCCGGAGGCCGTGGTGGCGCTGGCGCGCGCGACCGAGGTGCGCGTGCTCGGCACGGAGAGCCCGCGGCCGATGCTGGCCATTCCGCATCTCCTCAACCAGGAGTCGGCGGCCTCGTACCAGGGGTATCTCCTCGCCCACATGGCCGTCTACCAGACGCGCGCGTTCTTCCTCCGCGAGCACGGGTTCCTCACCGACAACACCGCCATCGGGCCGGAGCTGGCCAGGCACTATTGGGCGCCCGGCAACAGCGTGGATCACGACGCGATGCTTCGTAACCTCACCGGCGAAGGCTTTTCGGCCCGCTACCTCGCCGACGAATGCAACAAGTCCGTGGACGAGGCGTGGACCGAGGCGCGTGGGGCCATCGCGGGTGCCGGGGCGCGCACGTATCCGCGCGACGTCCCGCCGACGCTCGACGCGCACATCCGGGTGGTGCACGGCGCCGAGGTGCTGGCCGATTCTCGCGGGGGCGAGGACGCCATGTGTTCCCAATTCGAAGCCTGGGTCCGCGACCACTACCCGGTGCCCGCGCCCTGAGCGGGGAAGGGGAAATAATCCCGATGGTCGATCCGGCCGCGCCTGTGCTGATCGGCCTCGATTGGGGTACGTCCTCGCTGCGTGCGTACCTCATCGCGGACAACGGGACCGAGCTCGATGTCCGTGCGCGGCCGTGGGGGATCATGCACGTCGCCCAGAGCGGCTTCGCCGCCGCGTTCCGCGAGGTCACGGCCGACTGGCGTGCGCGCTGGCCCCGCATCCCCGCGATCGCCGCGGGAATGATCGGCAGCCGGCACGGCTGGCGCGAGGTGCCGTATGTCGAATGCCCGGCGGGCGTCCCGGACCTCGCCGCGGGGCTGGTGGCGATCGACGCGGACGGCGGCCCGTTGCACCTCGTGCCCGGGGTCGTGGTGCGCGGTCCGCTGCCGAACGTGCTGCGCGGCGAGGAAACCCAGGTCGTCGGCGCGCTCGACGTGCAACCCGGCCTGGCGAACCAGGGCCTCCTGGTGTTGCCGGGGACGCACAGCAAGTGGGTGACGGTTGGGGCGCACCGCATCGTGGACTTCTCGACCTACATGACGGGCGAGTTGTTCGCCGTGCTGCGCGACCACTCCATTCTCGGACGCCCGGCGGCGGAGGACGGCCCCGAAGAGGACGGCACCGCCGCCGGTGCCGACGCCTTTCGCCGCGGAGTGGCGTGCGCGCGCGAGAGCGGAGCGGAGGGCGTCAGCGGGCGTTTCTTCACCACGCGCAGTCTCGTGCTTGTCGGCGACCTTGCCGCGCGGCACAGCCTCGAGTATCTGTCGGGCCTCCTTATCGGTGAGGAAGTGCGCAGTGCGCTCGCCGGGCGGCACAGCGCCCCGTGTCCGCCGCTGGTGCTGGTGGGGGACAGCTCGTTGTGCGCCCGCTATCGCGACGCTCTGACATCTTTTGGTGTGGACGAGGTGCGGGTGTGCGAACATGCCGCCAGTCGGGGCCTCTGGCGGATTGCCGCCGCCGCGGGGTTGATTGATGTGGCCGCGCCCCCGCGTATCGCCCATGCTTGACACATTCTTCAGGGACCTGCCGCTCGTCGCCATCCTCCGGGGCGTGACACCCGACGAGGTGGGAGCGGTCGGTCACGCGCTGCACGACGCCGGCTTCCGTGTCATCGAGGTGCCGCTCAATTCGCCGGAACCGTTGAAGAGCATTCGCCGGCTGAGCGCGAGGCTCGGCCGCGAGTGTCTGATCGGCGCCGGCACCGTGTTGACCGAGGCGCAGGTGGCTGAGGTCCGCGCCGCGGGCGCCCGCCTCATCGTGTCGCCCAACGCGCACCCGTCGGTCATCCGCGCGACCAAAGCGGCTGGCATGTTCAGTCTGCCCGGCGTCGCGACACCAACCGAAGGCTTCGCCGCGCTCGAGGCCGGCGCGGACGGCCTGAAGTTGTTCCCGGCCGAGCAGGCCGGTCCGCCCGTGGTCAAGGCGTGGCGCGCGGTGCTTCCGCGCTCGGTCGCGCTGTTGCCCGTCGGGGGCATCACGCTCGAGAAGATGGCCGCCTATGTGGCAGCTGGCGCGACGGGCTTCGGCCTGGGCTCCGCGCTCTATGCGCCCGGCATGGCCGTCGAGGACGTCAGCCGGAACGCCGAGGCCTTCCGCGCGGCCTGGGCGCGGCTGCGGCCGAGGGCCGCCCCCTCGCATATCCCATCATGAAGATTACCCGCCTGACGACCTTCCTCGTTCCGCCCCGGTGGTGCTTTCTCAAGGTCGAGACCGACGACGGTGTCTCCGGCTGGGGCGAGCCCGTTGTCGAAGGGCGCGCCCACAGCGTCGCGGCCGCCGTGGACGAACTCGCCGACTACGTGGTCGGCAAGGACCCGCGCAATATCGAAGACCACTGGACGGTGCTCTATCGCGGCGGCTTCTACCGCGGCGGCGCGATCCACATGAGCGCGCTGGCCGGCATCGATCAGGCGCTCTGGGACATCAAGGGCAAGGCCCTCGGTGTGCCCGTCCACGCGCTGCTCGGCGGCCACGTGCGCGACCGGGTCCGCGTGTATTCCTGGATCGGCGGCGATCGTCCCGCGGACACCGCCGCCGCGGCCAGGGACCGGGCCGGCCAAGGGTTCACCGCCGTGAAGATGAACGCCAGCGAGGAACTGCAGTTCATCGACACCCACGCCAAGGTTGACGCGGTGCTGGCGAACGTGGCCGCGGTCCGGGACGCCGTTGGCCCACACATGGACATCGGTGTGGACTTTCACGGGCGCGTCCACAAGCCCATGGCCAAGGTGCTGTTGAAGGAACTCGAGCCGTACCGCCTGATGTTCGTCGAGGAACCCGTGCTGAGCGAGCACAGCGAGGCGCTGCGGGAACTCGCGCGCGGGTCGAACATCCCGATTGCCCTCGGCGAGCGCCTCTATTCGCGCTGGGATTTCAAACGCATCCTGCAGGAGGGCGGCGTGGACATCCTGCAGCCCGATCCCTCGCATGCGGGCGGCATCACCGAGACGCGCAAGATCGCCAACATGGCCGAAGCCTACGACGTGGCCATCGCCCTCCATTGTCCGCTCGGCCCGATCGCCCTGGCGGTCAGCCTGCAGCTCGACGCCAACTGCTACAACGCGTGCATCCAGGAACAGAGCCTGGGCATCCACTACAACCAGGGCAACGACCTCCTCGATTACATCAGCAACCCCGAGGTGTTCGCGTACGCCGAGGGCTTTGTCACAATTCCCCAGCGCCCCGGGCTGGGCGTCGAGGTCAACGAGGCCTACGTGCGCGAGCGCGCCGCGGTCGGCCATCGCTGGCGGAACCCGATCTGGCGGCACCAGGACGGCAGTTTCGCCGAGTGGTGATCGTGGCCGGCCCGGCACTCGACGAGGCGTTGCAGCGCAGCACCATCGGCAGACTGAACCTGAATCTGATTCCGTTTCTGATGCTGCTGTACCTGGTGGCGTATATCGACCGATCGAACATCTCGGTCGCGGCCCTGCAGATGAACGGCGACCTCGGCCTCAGCACGAAGATGTACGGCCTCGGGGCGGGGCTGTTCTACGTGACGTACATCCTGCTCGAGATTCCGAGCAATCTGATGCTGTCCAGGGTCGGCGCCCGACGCTGGATCGCGCGGATCATGTTCACGTGGGGGCTCGTGGCGGCCGGCATGGGCCTCGTGCGGACGCCGATGCAGCTCTACACCATGCGGCTGCTGCTCGGCGCGGCCGAGGCGGGGTTCACGCCCGGCATCATCTATTACCTGTCGTGCTGGTATCCGCGCAGCGACCGCGCGCGGGCGATGTCCTTCTTCTACATCGGCGCGGCGCTGGCCTCGGTCGTCGGGCTGCCGCTCTCGGGCACGCTGCTCGGCCTCAACGGCTGGTTGGGTATCGCGGGCTGGCGATGGCTGTTCCTGCTCGAAGGTCTGCCGGCCTTCGCGCTGGGGTTTGCCGTGCTGCGATACCTGCCAGACACGCCGGCCAGCGCGCCGTGGCTCGACGCCGCACAGAAGGCCTGGCTCGCGCGCCGGCTGCGGCTCGAAGGCGACAGCGCGCCCGTCTCGCACGGGGTCGCCTACCACGTCGCCCTGCGCAACCGTCGGGTGTGGCTGCTCAGCCTCTTCTGGTTCCTGCAGGCGTTCGGCACGATCGGCGTCACGCTGTTCCTGCCCCTCATCGTGCATGCGGTGTCGGGCCGCAGCGATTTTGCCGTCAGCCTGCTGTCGGCGCTCCCGTTTCTCTTCGCCTGTGTGTTCATGTATGTGAACGGCCGCCACTCGGACCTCTCCGGCGAGCGCGCGCGGCACCTGGGCATCCCGATGGTTGCGGCAGGTCTACTCCTGGCCGGCGCGGTCTACAGCACGAACCAGCATGTGGCGTACGCGCTGCTCGTCATGACCGTCGCGCTCAACTGGGCCGCGACACCGGTGTTCTGGGCGGTGACGACCGCGTATCTGGCCGGGCCGGCCGCTGCCGTCTCGATTGCCCTCATCAACGCCGTCGCGAACATCTGCGGCCTGGCGCTGCCGCCGCTGATGGGCTTCATCAAGGACACCACCCAGACCTACGACTACGCGCTCCTGCTCGTCGCGGCGGCCCTGCTCGTGGGTGGTTTGCTCGGTCTATCGCTGGGTGGCGGCGAGCCGGCGGCGACCGCGCGCCCTCCATCGACGTGACGCCCATGACGAACAGCCCACAGCTTCTGCAAGTGGCCCGCCTGCCGGAGATGGTGACGGAGGCGCTGCGCGCCCACTTCGTACTGCACGACCTTGGCCCGGTTCCCGACCCCGTGCGCCTGCGGGGAGTAGCCCCCGACGTGCGCGGCATCGTGGCCCATGGCGAATCGTTGGTCGGCAGGGCCCTGCTCGACCAGTTGCCGCACCTCGAACTCGTCGCCGTGTTCGGCGTCGGCTACGACGGCGTGGACGTTGCGGCCGCGCGTGCGCGCGGCGTCCAGGTGACGCACACGCCGGGCGTGCTGACTGACGATGTCGCCGACCTCGCCCTGGCGCTGCTGCTCGCCACCGCTCGGCAGGTGTGCCGCGCGGACCGGTTCGTGCGCGACGGACGCTGGCCCGCCGGGCCGTACCCGTTCACCCGGAAGGTGAGCGGGGCGCGGCTCGGCATCATCGGCCTCGGCCGCATCGGGTTGGCGGTCGCGCGGCGCGCCGAAGCCTTCGCCATGACGGTTGCCTACCACAATCGCCGGCCGCGCCTCGACGTGCCGTACCGCTACGCATCGTCGCCGCTCGAACTTGCCGCGTCGGTGGACTTCCTCGTGGTCTGTGCGCCCGGGGGGGACGGCAGTCGTCATCTCGTCGATGCGGCCGTCATTGCCGCGCTCGGGCCGACGGGGATCCTGGTCAACGTCGGGCGCGGGCCGATCGTGGACGAAGCGGCCGTGGCCGCCGCCCTGGCCAGCGGTCAACTGCTCGGCGCCGGCCTCGATGTGTTCGAGCACGAGCCCGCCGTGCTGCCCGCGCTCCTCGGCTGCGACACCGTCGTCCTGACGCCGCACATCGCGAGCGGGACTGCCCCGACCCGGCGGGCCATGGGCGATCTGCTCATGGCAAACCTGCTGGCCCATTTTGCAGGGCAGCCTGTGCCGACCCCAGTGCCGACCTCATCCACGTAACGCGAATGGAACGGCGTTGAGCTAGGATTGGTCGGTTTCGTCACTCTTTCAAGGAGGCCATTCATGATTCGCCGTACGCTTTTTGCCGCACTCGTCGCGCTGACAGTCGTCCCGCTGACCGCGCAGGTACCCAAGGGCTGGATGGTCCGCGCCGATCGCAGCATGTCTGCGACCGACCCGGATGCGGCTGGTGCGATCAAGTTCATGGCGATGGGATCCGGCTTCCACGCCGTGAATCCCCAGGCCGCCGTCTACTGGAACCCCGCCAACACCGCGACCGGTGCCTACACCCTCAAGGGCACCTTCACGCTCCAGGCCCCGAGCGGCCACACGAACTACTACGGGCTCGTCTTCGGCGGGGCTGAGCTTGAGGGCGCCGGGCAGAACTACACCTACTTCCTCGTGGCGCAGGACGGCACGTGGCTCGTCAAGCACCGAACCGGGGCCGCGACCGAGAACGTGGTGACGAAGATGGCCAGCGACGCGGTGAAGAAGCCCGACGCGACCGGCAAGTCCACCAACGCGCTCGAAGTCCGCGTCGGTGCCGACAAGGTGGACTACGTGGTCAACGGGACGGTCGTGCACTCGATGCCCAAGGGCGGCACGAAGACCGACGGGATCGCCGGCATCCGCGTCAACCACATGCTCGAGGTGATGATCGACGGGTTCGGCGTCTCGAAGTCGTAGTCGCGTCCCTTCCGCCTAGGCCGGGTCGCCCGCGGGCAGCCGCCTGCGGGCATGCCCGGCCGAAGTCCCCACCCCATTGGCCGTTGTCTGGCCCGCTCGCCCACCGCCTTGTCCACAATCGGTCGCCCCGAACGTCACTAGGTGGACGGCGTTACCTTGGGCGACGACGTCACATAGGGGGACGACGTCACATAGGGGGACGACGTCACATAGCGGGACGACATCACATACGGGAGGACAGCATGAAGGAATACGTGTTCTTGTATCGCGGGGGAGAGCGCCCGAGCGGTTCGCCGGAGCAGATGCAGCAGACGATGCAGAAGTGGATGGCCTGGATGAAGGACCTCGCCGACCAGGGCCACATCAAGGACCCGGGACACCCGCTCGACCGAACCGGTAAGCTGGTGACGGGAAAACAGAAAGCCGTGACGGATGGTCCGTTTGCCGAAGCCAAGGACGTCGTCGGCGGCTACACGCTCGTGCGGGCGCGCGACCTCGGCCACGCCGTCGAGCTGACCTCGGGATGCCCCATCTTCGAGATCGACGGTGCGGTGGAAGTGCGCCCCGTCATGCAGATGGGGTAGCCGTGTCCTTCGACGACCATCTTTTCCGGCGGGAATCGGGACGGATGGTCGCCGTGCTCACCCATCTCTTCGGGGTGCACAACCTCGCGCTGGCCGAAGACGTCGTCCAGGACGCCTTCTGCCGTGCGCTGGAAGTGTGGCGCTTCAGGGGCGTGCCGGACAATCCGTCCGCGTGGCTCATGACCACGGCCAAGAACCGTGCGATTGACCTACTGCGGCGCGAGCGGACGGCACGCACCTTCGCGCCAGAGTTCGGGCGGCTGCTCGACAGCGAGTGGACGCTCGTGCCCACCGTCGAGGACCTCCTCGCCGGGCCCGCGGTCGAGGACGACCTGCTGCGCATGATGTTCTCGTGCTGTCAGCCCGGATTGTCGGAGGAGGCGCAGGTGGCGCTCGTCCTCCACATCCTCTGCGGGTTCAGTGTCGGCGAGGTCGCCGCGGCGTTTCTGAACAGCCATGCCGCCGTCCAGAAGCGCATCACCCGGGCGAAGAAGGCGCTTGCGGACTCGCGGCACCTCTTCGACCTTCGCGCCGCGGACTTCAGCGATCGCCTCGCGGCCGTGCATCGGGCGCTCTATCTGCTGTTCAACGAGGGCTATCACGGCGCCTCCGCGGAATCGCCCGTGCGGCGCGAGCTGTGCGAGGAGGCCCTGCGGCTGACGATGCTGCTGGTGGCGCGTCCTGTGACGGCGACACCGGCGACCCAGGCCCTCGCCGCGCTGATGTGCCTCCACGCCGCCCGACTGCCGGCACGTGTGGACGGGGCGGGCAATCTGAGCCCGCTGCACGACCAGGACCGATCGCGGTGGGATACTGGGCTCATCGCGGAGGGGCGCCGCCTGCTGGACCTCTCGGCGCGCGGCGAGACCCTGACCGAATATCACCTCGAGGCGGCCATCGCCGCCGTCCATGC
>JBEQUD010000013.1:0-3648 GCA_040349235.1 Acidobacteriota bacterium | reverse complement strand
ATGCAGCCGCCCTGCGCGCCGACGTCGGGCTGCGGCTCTCGGCCATTGCGGTCGCGCCGCTGGCCGTCGCCGCGGGGACGCTCTGCGCGCGACGGGTTGCGCGTTCAGCCACGGCGTCCCTCATCCACGCACACTGGGTCGTGCCCGGCGGCGTGATGGGCGCAGCGGCCGCGGGTGGACGCCCGCTCGTCATCAGCCTGCACGGTTCGGATGTCTTCGTCGCAGAGCGCCACGGGTTGGCGGGACGCGCGGCCAGGGCGGCCTTCGGGCGCGCGGCATGGGTGACCGCCTGCAGCGAGGACCTGCGCGACCGTGCGGTCGCCCTCGGCGCGGTGCGCGCGCGAACGACCGTTATCCCGTACGGCGTCGATAGCGCGCGGTTCCGGCCGGGTGCTGACCTGCGCGCAGAGGGCCGCGCGGCGCTGGGACTTGCCGACGACGTCCCCCTCGTGCTCGCGGTCGGGCGGCTCGCCAGGAAGAAAGGCTTCGAGTACCTCATCGAGGCTGCGGCGATGCTGGCCCCGCGCTACCCGGCGTTGCGCGTCGTCATCGCAGGCGCGGGCGATCTGGACGCGTCACTGCGGGCACAGGCGGCGGCCGCGGGTGTCGAGGCGTCCGTCCTCTTCAGCGGCGTGGTCTCCCACGATCAGGTGCCGGCGCTCCTGGCCGCGGCCGACGTCGCCGTCGTGCCGTCCGTCCACGACGAGGCCGGCAACGTGGACGGCCTGCCCAACACGGTGCTCGAGATCATGGCGTCGGGAACGCCGCTGGTCGCCACGAGCGTCGGGGGCATCGGGGCCGTCGCCGTTGATGGGCGTACCGCGCGCCTCGTGCCCGAGCGAAACGCCGCGGCGTTGGCCGAGGCCATTGCAGACCTGCTCGACCACCCTTCGCAGCGCCGAGCGATGGGTGAACAGGCGCGCGTCGCCATCTGTCGCGACTACAGCTGGGCGCGCGTGGCGGAGCAGTTCACCGACATCTACGCGCGCGTCAGCGATCGACCTCGGCCCCGCCCATGAGCACGCCGGACGCCGCACGCCGTCCGAACGACAGCGGACCGGCCCTCGTCGTCGGCGGCATGGTATTCCTCCTGTATTGGCGCACGCTCCTGCCCCACCTGGGCGGCACCGAGGACACGGCCAAGTTCCAATATCTCGGATCGGTCCTCGGCACGGCGCACAGCCCGGGCTATCCCCTCTACATCTTCCTGTCGTACGCGTTTTCCCATCTGCCGTTCGGCACACTGGCCTACCGCATCAACCTGATGTCCGCCTGTTTTGGTGCCGCGGCCGCCGCCCTGGGCTTTCTCGTCGCGAGGCGGCTCGGCAGCCACCGGATCGTCGCGGCAGCCGTGGTCGTGACGATGGCCGCGGGCCACCACTTCTGGGAGAACTCCGTGTTCGCCGAGGTGTACACGCTGAACGCGGCGCTCTGGGGAGCCGCGGTCCTGCTGCTGGTCGAGTGGCAGGATTCTCCGGGCAACGCGAAGCTCTACGCGGCCACCGCGTGCGTCGCGCTCGGGTGCGGCAACCACCTCACCATGCTCGCCATGTTACCGGCGGGCTTCGCGTACCTGCTGCTGTCCGGCCGCCGCTGGTATCGCCCGGCGACCGTCCTCACTTGCGCGGCTATCCTCGCCGCCGGCGCCGCGCAGTACAGCTTCATCTGGCTGCGCACCATCCAGCACGGCGCGTATCTCGAATCCCAGGCGTCGAACCTCGGCGAGCTCGTCGCGGTCATGACCGCGCGTCGCTATGCCAACCTGATGTTCCATTTCGATCGCCGCACGATGCTCGCCGAGCGGTTGCCCCTGCTGTGGGCCACGTGCCGCCTCGAAATGGGATACATCGGCCTCGCGACGGCAGCGCTCGGCCTGGTCGCGTTGCGCAAGCGGCCGGCCGCCCTGGCGCTCATCGGCGTTGCCGTACTCGGCGTCATCGGCCTGACCGTCAACGTCGTGGCCGATACCGGCGGGTTCCTCCTTCCGGTGTTCCTCCTGCTGTGGATGGCGGCGGCGGTGGGGATTGAACGCGTCCGGTCGGCGGTATCGGAACGTGGGGGTGGCATGGCGGGCCGGGTCGCGCTCGCCCTCGTCGTCCTGCTTCCGGTCGCCCAAGTGCGCGACGGCTACGCGGCAGCCGACCACCACGACGACCGGTTCGCGTCGCGGTATTTCGAGGCGCTCTTTGCCGCGCTGCCGCCGCGGGCTGCCGTCATCACCGACGACTACACACCCGAGCAGATGATGCAGTACGGCATCGTCTCGCATGATTTCAGACGGAGCGGCCCCCCCCCGCAATCGGCGGAGGCCGATCCGGGCGAGGTCGATCGGTTGCTCGCGGACAGCGTCAGCGTCTTCGCGTTTCCGCGCGCGGCCGGTCCGCTGCGGAGCTACGGCTTCCGCCTGGCGCCGTTTCAGTTGTGGGGTTGGACGATGCGCGACTACGCGGGCGACATCGAAGACGGCCAACTCGTGGCCGTGGCCACGAGCGGCGTCGTGCTGCCGCCGCAACTGGCCAATGTGCTGGACGGCCGCGCGGTCCGGGCGTCCGGTTCCGCCCCGGTCGAAGCCGTTCTCGCCGTAAAGGGTGGGCGCGGCTTTACGTCACAGAGTGTCGAAGGCGCGGAGGCAGACCTGTCGGTGCCCGCGGGGACAACTGTCGGCGTGGCGGGGGTGCGCGTGCCGGTGGACGTCAGGGTGCGGGCGACGGCCAGCACGGCCTCTATCTCGATTGACGGCCGGGACATCGTCACGGCCACCAACGGTGTGGCGATGGCGGTCTTCGACCCGGATGGCCGCGTGCGAGACCGTCGGCGCTTCGAGCCGCAGCACGGCTTCACGTCCGAACTGCGGATGGGGGACTGGCCGCTCGTGCAGGTGCTCGGCAGGAACGCGTGCACGAACATCGGCGGCGGCGGGTGGCAGGACGTGACGGCGCTCGGCCAAGCCGCGGGGATGGACGTCCGCGTCGACAACCACCACCCGTTCGACGCGTCGGTCGTGTTCTACCTGGGCTCGTCGGCACCGCTCCAGCCGGAGGTGGCGGGGTTCTATGCCGGCTGCCAGGGCGCCGAGCCGTGCCCCACCATCCAGCCGCCGACGCTGACCTCCCAGGAGTACCGCGCCGATTCACCCGAGGCGCGCGCCGCCCTCCGTGCGCGCGTCCAGTCGGACGGGGCGCCGACCGATGCGCGGCTCCTCGCGTCCGCCCACGTGTACCGCATCGAAGCGACCGCCAACGACCAGGGCCAATACGTCGCCTACTGGCTCGACTACCACGGCGTGCCGTCGATCGCGTTGGCGCGGGCGCACGCGGACGAACCGGTAGCGTCGCGCGCGGCGATCTGTGCATGGCCACCGACCGACCAGGCGTCGCGGCCGTAGCGGAGAACAGGTCGCACTGTGTGCAAGGATGGGGTGTAGGATAGACGCTGTTTTCGAGGGGAACTCAGTGGTCGCCGTCTCAGTGAACCTCCGGCTGGCACGCCGGGGCGCTTGAACACACTCCACCCGCACACCCGCCGCGCCTCGCTCACGGACCTCGCTGTCGCAGCGATCGTCGGGCTGGCGACGCTCGGCGTCTATCTGAGGACGATCTATCCGGGCCTGCTCGATATCGGCGACGCGACCAAGTTCGCGTTCGTCGG
>JBEQUD010000459.1:0-3181 GCA_040349235.1 Acidobacteriota bacterium | reverse complement strand
TCATGCCTGCTTCGACGTGCGCACGGGCGAGGCGGTGGGCCCGCCGGCACTGACGCCCATCGATGTGTGGGACGTCTCGCGCGATGGCGACCGCGTTGTGGTGGCTGGCAAGCGCCCGCGGCCAGCCCCCTCCCCCGAGCGGCACGGCCCGAGCTCGGTGGTCGTCGTGGGCGCGGGCGCCGTCGGCGACGCGACGGCCGAGATGCTGCGCCGGTCCGGCTACCGCGAACCGGTCACGTTGGTCGCGCGAGATGACGAACCGCTCCCAGTGGACCGGCCCAATCTCTCGAAAGACTATCTCGACGGGACCGCGCCGGAGGCCTGGGTGCCGCTGCGCACCGCCGAGTTCTACGCCGACCAGCGCATCACGCTGCTTCCACGCGTCGAAGTGCTGCGGATCGACCCGGCCGCGCATCAGATCGTGCTCGGCGACGGCCGCACGCTCGACTACGGCGCCCTTGTGCTGGCAACGGGCGCCTCGCCGATCCGCCTCGACATCCCGGGGGCCTCGCTCCCCCACGTCTTCACCCTGCGGACCGAGCGCGACGCGCACGGCATCATCGCCAGATTGGCCACGGCCAAGCGGGCGGTCGTGCTCGGGTCGAGCTTCATCGGCCTCGAGGCGGCGGCCTCGCTCCGCAAGCGCGGGCTCGAGGTACATGTCGTTTCCCCAGCTCGCCTTCCCCTGCTGAAGGTGCTTGGCCCCGAGTTGGGCGGCTTCGTGAAAACGCTCCACGAAGAGAAGGGCGTCGTCTTCCATCTCGGGCGCAAGCCCGCGGCCATCCACGAGCACGCCGTCGTCCTCGACAACGGGAGCACGCTCGCGGCGGAGCTCGTGGTGATGGGGGTCGGCGTGCGGCCCAACACCGCGCTCGCAGAGGCAGCGGGGCTGCACGTGGACCGGGGCATCGTGGTGGACGAGTATCTGCGCACGAGCGCGCCAGACGTGTACGCCGCCGGGGACGTCGCGCGCTATCCCGCCGACGGGGGCACGCTGCGTATCGAGCACTGGGTGCTGGCGCAGCGCCAGGCGCAGACCCTCGCGCGCAACCTCCTCGGCGCGCGCGAACGCTTTCGCGCCGTGCCGTTCTTCTGGAGCCAGCACTACGACGTCCCCATCAACTACACGGGCCACGCCGAACCGTGGGATGCCGTTCAGGTGGCGGGCAGTCTTGCGGATCGAAATTGTCTCATCGCCTACCGGAGCCGGGCGAGGATCGTCGCCGTGGCCAGCATCTACCGCGACCGCGATTGCCTGCGGGCCGAAGACGCCCTGGCGCGGAACGACCAGCCCGCGCTCGAGCAGTTGATGCGCGCGGTGCAGTAGGCGCGGCCATCGCGGCACTCGTCCTCTCGATGCGATGGCCCGGTCCGGTCGTCTTCGCTTGGAGGTCGTGGATTACGCGAGCAGCGCGGGATAGTCGGTGTAGCCCTTCGGGCCGGGCACGTAGAACGTCGCCATGTCCGGCGCGTTGAGCGCGGCGTCCTTGCGCATCCGGGCCACGAGGTCCGGGTTCGCCAGAAACGGCCGCCCGAAGGCGATGAGGTCGCCGCGCTTATCGAGCAACGCCCGTTCGGCGCTGGCGTGGCCGAAACCCCCAGAAAGGATGAACAGCCCGTCAAAGCCGGCGCGCAGCGCGAGCTTGAAATCGGCAGGCACCAGCGGCGCCCCCATGGCCGCGTGGTCAACCAGGTGGATGTAGAGCACGCCCGCCGCGGAAAGCGACCTCGCCAGCGCCAGGTATTGCGCCCGAACTTCGGGAAATGCGCCGGTGCCGCACAACACGCCGTAGGGCGACAGCCGCATGCCGACTTTGTCGCGGCCGATAGCCGCGACCGTGGCATGCGCGATCTCCACCGCCAAGCGGTTGCGACCCTCGATGCCGCCGCCGTAGCCGTCGGTGCGTAGGTTCACGAGCGGATTGAGAAACTGCTCGATCAGGTAGCCGTTCGCGCCGTGCAGTTCGACCCCGTCGAATCCCGCGTCCAGCGCAAGGGTCGCGGACGTCGCATACTCCTCGACCGCGTGTGCGATATCGACATCGCTCATCGCGCGCGGCGCACTGTAGGGTTGCATGCCCAGCGCGTCCGTGTTCATCGCGCCCGGGCATGCTATCGTGCCCGGCCCGAGCACCTCGGCACCGACCGGCAAGTTGGCGACATGCGCCACCCGCCCGCAGTGCATCAGCTGCACGAAGATCTTGCCGCCCTGCGCGTGCACGGCCCCCGTCGTGGCCTTCCAGGCGTCGACCTGCGCCCTGTCGTACAGCCCGGGGATGCGTGGGTAACCCAGGCCATTGGGGCTGGGAGACGTGCCCTCCGTGATGATGAGGCCCGCTGTCGCGCGTTGGCCGTAGTACGTGGCCATCAGTGCATCCGGCGTGTGCGCGGGCGTGGCCCGGCTGCGCGTCATCGGTGCCATCACCATGCGATTGGCGAGTTGCAGCGAGCGAGCGGAGAACGTGTCGAACAGCATAGACCGCATTGTGGAGGACAACCGACAGTGCAGGCTGTGCAAATGAGAACAGTCATCCCCCGTCAGCGCCAGCCGAGCACCGGTGCGACATGCCTCAGGATGCTCTCGATCACGTGCGCGTTGTAGTCCACACCGAGCGTGTTCGGCACGGTCAGCAGCAGCGTGTCCGCCGCAGCAATCGCTTCGTCGGCGGCAAGTTCCTTGACGAGCACATCGGGTTCGGCCGCGTACGAGCGGCCGAAGATGGCGCGCATGTTGGCGTCGATGTAGCCGATGTGATCGCGATCGCGTGCGTCGCGTCCGAAGTACGTCCGATCGCGCTCGTCGACGAGCGGGAAGATGCTGCGCGAAACCGACACGCGCGGCTGGCGCTCGTGGCCTGCTTCCCTCCACGCCTCGCGGTACGCCTCGATTTGCCGTCGCTGCTGGACGTGCAGCGGCTCGCCGCTCTCGTCCTCTTTGAGCGTCGAGCTCTGGAGATTCATGCCGAGCTTCGCGGCCCATCGCGACGTCGCGTTGGAGCTGGATCCCCACCAGATGCGATCGCGCAAGCCCTCCGAGTGCGGCTCGACGCGAAGGAGCCCTGGAGGATTGGGGAACATCGGTCGCGGATTGGGCGTCGCGAACCCATCCCCCTTGAGGACGTCGAGAAGTTCCTCCGCATGGCGCCGTGCCATGTCGGCGTCATTCTCGCCAGACGCCGGC
>JBEQUD010000373.1:0-4084 GCA_040349235.1 Acidobacteriota bacterium | reverse complement strand
ATCGACGGCCTGGGTGTAGAGGGCCTGCGCGGTGTCGCGCTGGGCCCTGGCCGAATCGACACGGGCCGACGCGGCCAGCGCCTGGAGGTAGAGGTTGCCGGTGACCCACACGACGAAGTCGCGCGAGCCTTCGTACATGTGCTGCGCGGCGCGGACATTGTGGGCTTCCGCGCGCGCGTTCTCCGTGGCCCCGACGTCCACGACGGCCTGCGAGACATACACGCGCGCATCGAAGACGTTGAAGGGGCCGACAACCGTCGGTACGCCCGCGAAGGCATCGCCGAAGCCACCGAAACCGAAGGCCTGGAGGTTGATCTGCTGACGCGTTTCCGAGACGCGGCCGCTGACGTTGGGCAGAAGCGCGCTCAGCTCGCGCCGGCGTCTCCCTTGTGCGTGCTCGACCTCCGCCTCGGCGGTGAGGACGCCCAGGTTGTGCGCCAGGGCGCGCGTCATCGCTTCCTGGATGCTGATGGTCAGGCTCGTATCGGTGCGGGTCCCCGAGGGCACGCCTCCAAGGAAGATACTGGTTGTCGTCGGTGGGGTCTGGGCATCGGCCTCGGCGCTCGTGTGGACGGCCATGGCCAGCAGCACGGCGAAGACCGGAAGCGCTCTCACAGACAGGTTCCTTTCCCGCCAAGTGCCGGTGCTCGACAGGAAGACCGCGGGGTGGTACAGGCGGGGGTCGAGTCGCCGAGGCGTGACGATCGCAGACGACCGCCTTCCTAGACTACTACGCTCGCTCGACCTGCGCGGTGCGATCGGGCGCCGGACGGCGTGCGTGCGTAAAGAAGTTGTCGCCCAGCTACAATCGCGAGAGTATGGCCCATCTCTTCGATCCGTTTCCCCTGCGGTCGCTCACCCTGTCGAGCCGGATTCTTGTCTCGCCCATGTGCCAGTACTCGAGCGACAACGGGTTCTCGAACGATTGGCACCTCGTCCATTTGGGAAGTCGCGCTGTCGGCGGGGCGGCGCTCGTGCTGACCGAAGCCACGGCCGTAACCGCGGAAGGGCGAATCAGTCCGCAGGATCTCGGCCTCTATCGGGACGAACACGTGGCGGGCCTCGAACGCATCGTCGCCTTTGTCCACGGGCAGGGCACCTACGCCGGCATCCAACTCGCGCACGCGGGCCGCAAGGGCAGCACCGGCCGACCCTGGGAGAACATTACGACCGTGCCTCCCACGGCGGGCGGATGGCAGCCGGTGGCCCCCGGTTCTGCGCCGTTCGACCACGACTATCCCGTTCCCCGGGCCATGACGCTCGGCGATATCGCCGGCGTCGTCGAGGCCTTCGTGCGGGCGGCCCACCGTGCGCTGGCTGCGGGGTTCGATGTCATCGAGCTGCACGCAGCGCACGGCTATCTCATCCACCAGTTCCTGTCGCCCCTCGTCAACGACCGCACCGATGGCTACGGCGGCTCGTTCGACAATCGGATTCGCCTCTGTCTCGAGGTCGTGGATGCGGTTCGAGGCGTGTGGCCCGAGCGCCTGCCGCTCTTCGTGCGACTGTCCGCGACCGACTGGGTGCCGGGAGGGTGGGACGTCGAGCAGTCGGTCGAGCTCTCCCGTCGTTTGCGCGAGCGGGGTGTGGACCTCGTGGATTGCTCGTCTGGCGGTGCCGTCCCCAATGCGCGGATCCCGGTCGGCCCGGGCTACCAGGTTGAATTTGCCGCGCGCATCCGCCGCGATGCCGGCGTCCCGACCGGGGCCGTCGGGCTCATCACCGACGCGGCGCAGGCCGATGCGATCGTCCGGGCCGGTCAGGCCGACTGCGTCCTGCTCGCGAGGGAATTGCTCCGGGATCCGTACTTCCCGCTGCGCGCGGCGCGTGAACTGGACCAGGCCGTGTCGTGGCCGCGGCAGTATCTGCGTGCGGGGCCGCGAGGCGCGACGGGGCGATAACGTGCGCGCGCTCCTGATTGAGGACGACCCGTCGATCGCAGCCTTCATCCTGCGGGGCTTGAAGGAGGCCGGGTTCGCGGTGGATCACGCGCCGGACGGCGAGCAGGGCCTGCTGATGGCTGGCGCGCAGCCCTACGACGTGGCCATCGTCGATGTGATGCTGCCCAAGCGGGACGGGCTGTCGGTCATCGACGAACTACGTCGTCGCGGCGTGGCGACGCCGGTCCTCATCCTGAGCGCGCGGCGCTCGGTGGACGACCGCGTCAAGGGCCTCCAGGCCGGCGGCGACGACTACCTGACCAAGCCCTTTGCGTTTGCCGAGCTCCTGGCGCGCGTGCAGGCGCTCGTCCGACGTGCGACCCGCGTCCCCGAGCCCACGACGCTCACGCTCGGCGACCTCGTGCTCGATCTGCTCTCGCGGCGTGTGGCGCGCGCCGGTGCCGTGCTCGACCTCCGACCCCGCGAGTTCGCCCTGCTCGAATACCTTCTGCGCAATGCCGGCCGCGTCGTGTCGAAGACGATGATCCTATCGCACGTGTGGGATTACAGCTTCGACCCGCAAACCAACGTCGTTGATGTCCTGGTTAGCCGCCTGCGCGAGAAGATCGACCGGCCGTTCGAGAAGAAGCTCCTCCACACGGTTCGTGGGGTCGGGTATGTCCTCCGTGACTAACGTCGCCCAGCCGCGGCTGGCGCGGACATTCGGGTTGCGCATCGCCGCGTGGTACGCCGCGTTGTTCGTCGTGGGGGCCATGGCGATCGTCCTGTTGACGTATGTCCTGACCGCAAACTCGCTGGCGCAGCGCGACCGTCAGGTGATCAACGCGAAGCTGGGGCAGTATGCGGCGGAGTATGCGCGGGGCGGCATCCGGCAGCTGGCCGACACCGTGCAGGCCGAGCAGCGCGTCGCCCCCGAGCGCCTGTTCGTCCGGGTGGTGGACGAAGGCACCGAGGCGATTGTGGTCGGGATGTCGGAGGGCTGGGATCCCGCCCGCCTCGAGATGGGATCCCTTCGCCTCGCGGACGGTACCTTGGTTCAGGTGGGCAAGAGCACCGAGGCGCGCGAGGACCTGCTCGCACGCTTTCGCGCGGCGCTCGGCCTGGTCACCCTCTCCGTGTTCGTCGTGGCGTTGACGGGAGGATGGCTGGCCACACGGTCCGCGGTCGTTCCCATCAGGCAGCTGACGCGTGCTGTCCGGCGCATTATCCGCACGGGGCGGACCAACGAGCGGGTGCCGCTCGCGCGTCCCGCGGGCGGCGGCGGGGGCGACGATGCGATCGACGAGCTCACCACGTTGTTCAACGCGATGCTCGACCGGATCGAAGGCCTGGTGACCGCGATGCGCGGCGCGCTCGACAACGTGTCGCACGATCTGCGCACGCCCTTGACGCACCTGCGGGGCGCGGCGGAGACGGCGCTGGCGGCGCCGCCCGACCTTGATCGCTACCGCGAAGCCCTGGCCGACTGCGTCGAGGAAGCCGACCGCGTGCTGGTCATGTTGAACACGCTGATGGATATTTCCGAGGCCGAGAGCGGGGCCATGCCGCTGCACCGCGAGCCGGTGTCGCTTGGCGCGATCGTGGCCCGCGTGCTGGATTTGTACCGCGAGGTCGCGGACGCGAAGGGCGTCGCGCTGGCGGCGGCGGGCGTCGCCGAGGTCGTCGTCTTGGGCGATGCGACGCGCCTCGAGCAAGTCGTCGCGAACCTGGCTGACAACGCCGTGAAGTACACGCCGGCCGGCGGCCATGTGGATATCGGTGTCGTCGAGGAGGGCGGTGATGCCGTGCTCACCGTCCGCGACACGGGTATCGGTATCCCCGAGAACGAACTGCCGCGCATCTGGGAGCGGCTGTTTCGTGGGGACGCGAGCCGGACGGCGCGCGGGCTCGGCCTGGGCCTGAGCCTCGTCCGCGCGATTGTCGAGGCCCATGGAGGCTCGGTTGCCGTAACGAGCGAGCCGGGGGCGGGCGCCGCCTTCGTCGTGCGGCTTCCGGCCTTCCTTTCACCGTTGTACTCCTCCTGCAACGGCCGGGCCAGGGGGGCTGCCGTCTAATGGAATGGCAGACAGCCCCAGACTCGCTGAAAGGAACCTCAGACCCATGGATACACAACTCACGTTCACTCGCCGCCGCCTGGTGGGCGCCGGCACGGCGCTGGCCGCAGCCGCGCTCTTGACGGCCGG
>JBEQUD010000364.1:0-4392 GCA_040349235.1 Acidobacteriota bacterium | reverse complement strand
TCTCGTGAATCTGGCGCTCATCGCGGTGCTCGCACTCTATCCCGCGATCTTTGCGGTGGTGATGCGCCGCCTCGTGCGGGCATTCGGCCCGGCGGCGTTGACGGCGGCGCCGTTTGTCTGGGTTTCGACGGAGCTCGGACGTAGTTACATCTTCATCGGCTTTCCCTGGGTGCTTCTCGGCTACAGCCAGGCGAGTGTCCTGCCGATCGCCCAGAGCGCAAGTCTGTTCGGCGTCTACGGGGTTTCTGCCCTGGTGGCAGCCTCGAGCGCGGCGGCTGCGGGATGGGCGACGCGCCCCGCCCGGGAGCGCTGGCGTCCGGCGGTCGCGACCGTGGTGCTGCTGGCGAGCCTGTCGGGGTGGGGTGCGCACCGGGCGACCGTCGCGGCGTGGACGCATACGGGCGTGCCCGTCCGCGTCGGCCTGGTGCAAGGCAATGTCGATCAGGGACAGAAGTTCGACGCCGCCCGTGCGGCGGCGGCCTTCCGGGCCCAACTCGAGATGACCAGGCTGGCCACCCGGCTGGGGGCTGCGCTCGTCGTGTGGCCCGAGTCGTCCACCCCGTTCCTCTTCGAGGAGGATCCGGCCGGCGCGAACCAGTTGCGAAGCCTGGCCCGCCCGACGCACGCGGCGATTCTGTTCGGCAGCGACCAGATCGAACGGGGAACCCCGCGGAAGTACTACAACGCCGCCTTTTTCGTCGATGCGAACGGGGCGGACGCCGGCGTGTACCGCAAGATGCACCTCGTGCCGTTCGGCGAGTACGTGCCGTTCAAGCAGCTCTTCTTCTTCGCGGCGCCGCTGGTCGAGGCCGTGGCGGATTTTTCTCCGGGACAGACGCCGACTGTGTTCGCGTTCGGGCCACATCGGCTGAGCACGGCGGTCTGCTACGAGATCGTGTACGGGAGCCTCGTCCGCCGGTTCGTCCAGAACGGGAGCGAACTGCTGACGACCATCACAAACGACGCATGGTTCGGCCCGACCTCCGCCCCCTACCAGCATTTCGAGCAGGCGTCGATGCGCGCGATCGAGGAGGGCCGCTATCTCGTGCGCGCGGCGAACACGGGGATCAGCGGCATCGTGGATCCGTACGGCCACGTCGTCGAGCGGACCGCCATCTACGAGTCCGCGTTGACGGTCGGCGAGGCGCGCTTTCTCCAGGCGGGCACCCTCTATGCGCGCGTCGGCGACGTCTTCGCCTACGCCTCCGTCGCGCTGACGGTGGCGCTCGCGGCGCTCGCTGGACGACGTGTACAATAGCCTCGCCCCCTGTCTCACGGCACGTTGCGTGAGAGACACGCGTGTGCGGGCGAGGAGACTGCTGCATGTCCATCGTTGATGACTTCCTGCACCGTTACCAGGGTCTGAGCAAGCGGGCCGCCGATCTTCGGAGTTATCTTTGAAGACGCGCACCCTCACGACGAACTAGCCCGGCTCGAGGCCCGCGCCAGCGCGCCGGACTTCTGGAAGGATCAGGCCGAGGCCCAGCGTGTTCTGCAGCGGCGGCGCCGGCTCGAGCAGGACCGCGAGATGGTGGCGTCGCTCGCCAAGCGCCTCGACGATCTCAGCGTCCTCGTCGAATGGGCCCAGGGCGGTGAACCGGTCGATGCGGAGTTCGGCCAGGCGCTCGACGGGCTCGATCAGGAAGTCCAGGCCGGCGAGATCAAGAAGATGCTCGGCGGCGAGCACGATCGCAAGAACGCGATCCTGACGATTCATCCGGGCGCGGGCGGCACCGAGTCGCAGGACTGGGCCGAGATGCTGCTCCGCATGTATCTCCGTTGGTCCGAGCGCCGCGGCTTCAAGCGCGAGATGATCGACTATCAGCCCGGGGACGAGGCCGGCCTCAAGAGCGCGACCTTGATGGTCAGCGGCGAATACGCCTACGGGCTGCTCTCGGCTGAGGCGGGCGTGCACCGCCTCGTCCGCATCTCTCCCTTCGACCAGGCGGCACGGCGGCACACCTCGTTCGCGTCCGTCTACGTCTGGCCGGAGGTGCCCGAGGATGTCGAGATCGAGATCGACGAGAAGGACTTGCGCATCGACACCTACCGCTCGAGCGGCGCGGGCGGCCAGCACGTCAACGTCACCGACTCGGCGGTGCGGCTGACGCACCTGCCCACCGGCATCGTCGTCTCGTGTCAGAACGAGCGCTCGCAGCACCGCAATCGCGATTCGGCGATGCGCGTCCTCAAGGCGCGGCTCTACGACATCAAGATCAAGGAACAGCACGAGAAGCTCCAGCAGATCAGCGGCACCAAGAAGGAGATCGCCTTCGGCCACCAGATCCGCAGCTATGTCCTGCACCCGTATCGCATGGTCAAGGACCACCGCACGAAAGAGCAGGTCGGCGATGTCGATCGCGTGCTCGACGGCGACATCGACGTGTTCATCAAGTCGTATCTGATGAGGAAGTCCAGCGGTACGCTGGGTGTCGATCCCCCCGACGACGACGTTGACTGAGGCCGACGCGGTGCCGACGCGCGCGCCCCGAACGGGACGCCCGGCGTTGCTGGTCGCGGTCGGCATCCTGTTGTCCCGGCTGGTGGGGCTCGTTCGACAGCGCGTCGTCGCACACTACTTCGGCCTCCAGACCGACGCGGCCGATGCCTGGAGCGCCGGCTTCCGCATTCCCAACCTCCTGCAGAACCTGTTCGGCGAGGGGGCGCTGTCGGCGTCCTTCATTCCCGTCTACGCGGCGCTCGTCGCCCGCGGCGAGCGCGAGGAGGCCGACCGCGTGGCCGGCGCCGTGGGCTCGCTGCTGGCCCTGGTCGTCGCGGTGTTGGTGGCGGCCGGCGTGCTCGCGACGCCGTGGCTCATCGGCGCCATCGCGCCGGGGTTCCAGGGGGCCAAGGCGGACCTGACGATTCAGGTCGTGCGCATTCTGTTTCCGGGCGCGGGTCTCCTCGTCCTGTCGGCGTGGTGCCTGGGCATTCTGAACAGCCACCACCGCTTCCTCCTGTCGTACACGGCGCCGGTCATGTGGAGCCTGGCGATGATTGGCACGCTGCTCGCCTTCGGCGCCGGCACACCGCTGCCGCGGCTCGTGACGCTGCTGGCCTGGGGTTCGGTGGTCGGCAGCGCGCTGCAATTCGGGGTGCAGGTGCCGACCGTGTGGCGCGTGGCACCCGGCGTGCGATTTGGCTTGGACACGCGATCGAACCACGTCCGGACGGTGGTGCGGAACTTCCTCCCGGTGCTCGTGAGCCGCGGGGTGGTGCAGGTGAGCGCGTACGTGGATACGCTGCTCGCGAGCCTGCTCCCGACTGGCGCGGTTGCCGGCCTCTTGAACGCCCAGACGCTGTACACGCTGCCGGTCAGCCTGTTCGGCATGTCCGTGTCCGCGGCGGAGCTGCCGGCGATGGCGAGCGCAGTCGGCAACGGCGACGACGTCGGCACGATGCTGCGCGTCCGACTGGGCAGCGGGCTCCGGCAGATTGCGTTCTTCGTGGTGCCCTCCGCGGTCGCCTTTCTCGCGCTCGGCGATGTCGTGGCGGCGGGCCTGCTGCAGACGGGCCGTTTCCGTCACGAGGACGCGCTGCGTGTATGGGCGATTCTCGCTGGGTCGGCGGTGGGGCTGCTCGCCTCGACGCTCGGGCGGCTCTACGCCTCGACCTACTACGCGCTGCGCGATACCCGTACGCCGCTGCGATATGCCCTCGTCCGGGTGGGCCTCACGACGGTGCTCGGGTACGTGTGCGCGATTCCGCTGCCGCGCGCGCTCGGCATCGACCCGCTGTGGGGTGCCGCTGGACTGACCGCATCTGCCGGGGTGGCCGGCTGGGTCGAGATGCTCATGTTGCGGACGTCGCTCAATGCACGCATCGGCCGCACGGGGCTGCCCGGGGACTATGTGGTCAAGCTCTGGGGGGCCGCCGCAGCCGGCGCCGCAGCGGGGTGGGCGGTGAAGCTGGTGCTGCCGCCGCTGCATCCGATGGCGGCGGCCGTCGCGGTGCTCGTCCCGTACGGGCTCGTCTACCTGGGCGCGACGTGGGTGCTCGGAATTCCGGAGGCATCGAGCGCGCTTGGCCGGGTCGTGCGTTTCAGCCGGCGCTGAGCGCGAACCGGGCTGTGGCGCGGCACTCGCCGCACTAAGGCGCCTGCCTTTCGCGCCAGGGCCTGAAGGCGTACACGAACTGCTTGGCGAGGCTCCCGATCGGGTAGTCCGGATCGTCCACCCCGAAGCCAGCCGGATGCTCCGGCGACAGATAGCCCGTGCCGAACACCCAGTCGAAAACCGAGAAGTTGTTGCCGTAGTTCGCGTCGCGCCGTTTCTGGTCGCGCGAGTGGTGCCAGCGGTGCATCTCCGGGCCCATGAACACATAGATCAGCGGGCCGAGCCGCCAGCGGACGTTGGCGTGGATGAACATCCCGAAGAACGCATCGACGGCCGC
>JBEQUD010000357.1:0-3745 GCA_040349235.1 Acidobacteriota bacterium | reverse complement strand
GCATTCGCGCGTGTCTACTACGAGTTTCCGTTCAGCGACCTGGCGTCGGACGCGGATGCGGCACTCGACCGGCTCGGCAACCGCGCGCCCATCGCCGTGGGCACCAATCGCTATCAGCTCGAGCTCGGGCGCGCAGAGCAGCTGTTTGCCACGAAGCGCTACGCGCAGGCGCGTGCGGCGTTCGAGCGGCTCGAGGGTGCCGCGAAGGGAGACGACCACGAGCTCATCAGCCTGCGGCTCGCCGAGTGCGCGTACCTCCAGCGGCGCGTGCGCGAGGCGCGCGACGGCGTCAAGCCGTACATCGATCACGCGCGGCGGCAGGGCGAGGCCTTGTTCTTCTATGCCGCCGCCCTCCGGGATCTGGACCAGGCCGACGCGTATGTCGCGGTCGTTCGTCGGGTGGTCGAGGAGTTCCCCACGGAGACCTGGGCCGATGAAGCGCTGAACGGGCTCGCGACCTTCTACATCCGCCAAGGCGACGACGACAAAGCCGACGCGACCTTCCGCGAGATGTACGAGAAGTTCCCCCTGGGGCGGAATGCCGAGCGGGCGGCGTGGAAGATCGGCTGGCAGTCCTACCGCAATCGACAGTATGTGGACACGGTACGCGCGTTCGAGAGCGCGGCCGCGGCGTTTCCCCGGTCTGATTTCCGTCCGGCCTGGCTTTACTGGGCGGCGCGTGCGCATGAGGCCCTTGGGGAGCAAGAACTGGCCGAAGCCCGGTTCCGGCTGGCCGCCACGGACTATCGCAACAGCTATTACGGGCGGCTTGCTGTTTCGCGCTTGCGCGAGGCCGGGCCGCATGCCCGGCTGGTCGCGGACGTCCCGTCGTCAGGCACGGCGGCATCGCCGGATGCCGCGGATCAGTTGGCCGCGCTGCCGCTGCCGTCCAACCACCATACGATTCGTGCGCTCCTGCGCCTTGGCCTCTACGACCAGGCGATCGACGAGCTGCGCTACGCGCAGAAGGCGTGGGGGGAATCACCGCCCATCCAGGCGACCCTCGCGTGGATTTACGCGCAGCAGGGCCGGGCCGAGCGGGGCGAGCGGCAGTTCACGCTCTACCGGACGGCCATCAACACGATGAAGCGGGCGTACCCGCAGTTCCTGGCATCCGACGGGGCGTCGCTGCCGCCCGATCTCATGCGGGTCATCTTTCCGATCGGCTACTGGGACCTGATCCAGAAGCACGCCGCAGGGTACGGCCTCGACCCCTATCTCGTGGCGGCGCTCGTCGCGCAGGAATCCACCTTCGTGCCCGACATCGTGTCCTCCGCGCGCGCGGTGGGGCTGATGCAGCTCGAGGCGGCGACCGCGCGGCAGTATGCCCGGAAGCTGGGCCTGCGCTATTCGCCGCGCCTGCTGACCGAGCCCGAATCCAGCATCAGGATCGGCATGGCCAAACTCGCCGACGACCTCAGTCGGTTCGGGGACCTGCATCTCGTGCTCGCGAGCTACAACGCGGGCCCGTCGGCCGTGCGGCGCTGGATGAACGACCGCGCGGGCCTGCCGCGCGACGAGTTCATCGACGACATCCCGTACCCGGAGACCCAGGGGTACGTGAAGAAGATTCTGGGCACGGCGGAGGACTACCGCCGGCTGTACGGTCCCGAAGCGGCGGCGGCCGAGGCGGTGGCCGTTGCGCCTGCCGCGGCCACCCGCACGCCACGCGCGGCGAGGCCGGGCTCGGCCGTGCGCCGGCCCACCCCCAAGCACCGGGCCCCGCGCCGACCGTCGGCCTCTGCCGGCCGTCGAAAGCCCGCGGTGGTCCGAACCAGGCCGCGCAAGGCCGTCTAACACGCATGTCCAAACTGACTGGATCGAAGAAAGCCGCGCAGTTCACCGAGTCGGTCATCCGCGAGATGACGCGCCTCAACGCCAAATACGACGGCGTGAACCTCTCCCAGGGATTCCCCGATTTTCCGGCGCCGGCGGCCATCAAGGACGCGGCTTGCGCGGCCATCCAGGACGACGTCAATCAGTACGCGGTCACCTGGGGCGCGCGCCCGCTGCGCGAGGCCGTGGCGCGGGCGTTCACGCGCCGCCATGGTCTCGCCGTGGACGCCGACGAACAGGTGACCGTCTGCTGCGGGTCCACCGAAGCGATGATGGCGACCATGATGGCCGTCATCGATCCGGGCGACGAGGTCGTCATCTTCGAGCCGTTCTACGAGAACTACGGCCCGGACGCCATCCTGTCCGGCGCCACGCCCCGTTACGTGACGCTCAGGCCGCCGCAGGCCTCCACGCCAGGGGCAGACTGGACGTTCGATCCCGACGAGCTGGCGGCCGCGTTCAACAGCCGAACGAAAGCCATCATCCTCAATACGCCGAACAATCCGACGGGGAAAGTATTCACCCGTGACGAATTGGAGGGGATTGCCACGCTCTGCCGCAAGTGGGACGTCGTGGCGATTTCCGACGAAATCTACGAGCACATCCTCTATGACGGCGCGGTCCACGTGCCGATCGCGACGCTCGAGGGGATGGCCGACCGGACGGTCACCATCAACAGCCTGTCGAAGACCTACAGCGTCACCGGCTGGCGAGTGGGCTGGACGATTTCGCCGCCGTCCCTGACGGGGGCGATCCGCCGCGTCCACGATTTCCTGACGGTCGGCGCCGCGGCTCCGCTCCAGGCGGCCGGCGTTGTTGCGCTCGGCCTGCCGGATGCCTACTACGCCGACCTCGCCGCGCGGTACGTGAAACGCCGGGACACGCTGCTCGGGATTCTCGAGCGCCACCAGTTCACGTGCTACAAGCCGGCGGGGGCGTACTACATCATGACCGACATCCGGGTGTTCGGGTTCCCGAGCGACGTGGACTTCGCGCGCTATCTCGTGAAGGAAATTAGGGTGGCCGCGGTCCCCGGCAGCAGCTTCTACCAGACGGCCCGCGGCGGGGCGACGAAGCTGCGCTTCTGCTTCTGCAAGCGGGACGAGACCTTGGCCGAAGCGGACCGCCGGCTAGCCAGGCTGGTCCCCGCGGACGCCCGCCGCCACTGACCCGGCCCCTTGGTGCAAGGGCGCCTGCTAGAAGCGCGCCACGATCCCCACGTACGGTCCCTTCAGCGTGAACGACCCGGTGTCCCTCGACAGCAGATAGCCGACATCGAGGGACCGATAGCCGGCCTGCACCCCAAGGGCGTTGGTGAAGTTGAGCGTGCCGTAGATGTCGAAGTCGAAGTAGTGCGCCTCGGTGTTCTTGATGAGGCTGCTCGGGAGCTTGAAGCCCGTGATTTCCCCCGTGATCGAGATATTGGGCACGAGGTAGACGCGGCCGATGCCGCCGAGCGCGGGGATGGGCGCCTGCGCGTGGGCGAACTCGTTGAGCGGGGCGCACACGTTGTTCTGGCAGACCGACACCGGCGCGGCCAGCTGCACCCCCACGTCCGTGTACTTCGCCTCGAGGACGAGCCCGAAGAAGCCGCGGTTGTTGGACACGAAGTCGAATTCGTAGGCGAAGCGGTAGGCCTTCCAGTCGAGCGTAGAGTTGACCGGCAGGTTGGCGGCGTATTTCTGACCGTTGAAGACGATGTCGCGCTTCAGTGTGCCGCTCTGGTCGTACTTGATGGGGATGAACTCGAGTCGGAACTTGTTACGCTTCGACGGCCGCAGGACGAGCTTCAGCGCGGGAAAGCGCTGGTCCGTGAGCCCCAGATCCGTCTTGAAGTTGATGTCGGTGCCCTTGATGCCGAGCGATTCGCTCGACACCACCATGTCCGCGGTCGGGAACCACAGGCTTG
>JBEQUD010000184.1:0-2918 GCA_040349235.1 Acidobacteriota bacterium | reverse complement strand
GTTGCGCCGCATCGTCGGGCGGCACGAGCAGGCCGTCCCGACCGTCGTCGATCATCGCGTCGGTCACGCCCGGCAGTCGTGTGGCGATACACGCGAGGCCGCTCGCCATCGCCTCGAGCAGTGCGTTCGGGAGGCCCTCCCGCACGGACGGCAGCACGTAGATGTCCGCCGCCCGATAGAACCGCTCGATCTCGTCGGTCGCCTCCACAAACAGCACGGAGCCCGCGACGTCCAGCGCGGCGGCCCGTCGTCGAATCGCACCGGCGAGGCTCTCGTCCACCTCGTAGTAGGGGCCGACGGTCGCGCCGACGAAGACGAGGACAGCGTCGGGCGCCACCGTCCGCTTGAGCACGGCCCACGCGTCGAAGAGACGGTCAGGCCGTTTCTCCTGGGAGAAGAATCCGACGCACAGGACGACCGGGCCGCCGGCAGGCACGTCGAGCCCACGGCGAAGCGCCTGGCGTTCGCCGGCCGCGGCCGGACGAAAGCGCGAGAGGTCAACACCGTTGGGGATGAGCCGGCACCGGTCACCCGGCAGACCAGCCGCGGCGTACGACTCGAGGAACCGCGGGCTCGGCGCGAAGAACATCGCCGCCTGCGCGAACGCGCGATAGGCGAGGGCCCCGTCCCGGCGGCGAATCGACAACGGATCGTCGTGCCCGACCGACGTCAGCTTGACGGCGATCTCCTTGCGAGCCGCGCGCGCGAGCCACACCAGGAGAATGGACTTCTGGGAGAAGCCGTGGAAGTGGACGACGGCAAACCGGTGCCGGATCCGGGCGAAGACGCGGACGAACCCGATCGCCGCGGCGAGCTTCGACCGCCAGCTCGCGGGGTCGATGAACACACGATAGATGGGCACGCCGTCTTCGCCGTCCTCGCCGGCCGAGGCACGCGTGGTGGTCGTCGTCAGGACGGTGAAGTCCACCTCGGCACGTAACTGGCGCACCAGCGCACGACACTGAAGGCCCGCACCGCTCCGCTCGGGGAAGTACGCCCCGGTCACCATCAGCACCCCGGGCTTCGTCCGCGCGGGTGTCATGCAGGGGGCCGCCCGGACGCGCGGCGCCCGAGGAGCACGGCCACGCCGCCCCCGCTGAACACCAGCAGCATCGGTTCGACGGCCCACCGGTGTCGTCCCTCGACGTAGTAGAGGCTCTGCAGACCCGACAGCGCGAGCAGCAGCAGGACGAGCAGAGCCGCCTGCGAAATCGCGTCGGCCCCAATCCGCCACGCACGTCGTAGCCCGGCCGCGGCGAGGACGAGGGCGGCGACGTAGTACAGCTGGTAGGCCAGCGCCCACCGTGCCGGATACAGCACGCCCGTCTGCGGCGCAAACCACCAGAAGTGATAGAACTTCAGCACCGTCAACCGGAGGAACTCGCCGGGATGCGCGGCGACGAAGGCCTTCGCGCGGGCCATGAACCAGCGGGCCTGCGCGAGCTCGTCCGGCTGATGTGCGAGTTCCGCCTCCTCCTCCGGCCGCAGGGCGTGCAGGACGAGGTGCTGCGGGTCGATATAGGAATGCCCCGTCGCATTGGGGTTGTTGCCGCGCCAGAAGTCTTCGCTGTCGGTCGTCAGTAGCCACACGAACTGATGGTGGATCCGCGTGTTCCGGATCGACCAGGGTGCGATGATCGCGGACGCGCACGCGACCGCAACGAGCCCACGTCCCGCGATCGTGCGCCACGCGGCGAACGGTCGGACCACCAGCAGCCATGCGATCCCCAGGGGCAGGAAGATGACAAGCGTCCCCCGGCTCAAGGTGCCGATGCCCACGACGAGCCCGAGCGCGACCGCGCGCCCGATGGTGGTTTGCTCCGCCAGCCGGAGCACCAGCAGCGGGACGAGCGTGAAGAAGAAGGCGTCGAACGTCAGCGGGTGCGCCTTGACCGCGTTGTAGACAATCAGCCCCGGGTGCGCGGCCACGAGCAGCCCCGCCGCAAGGCCCGCCACCCAGCCGCCGAAGACCCGCTCCGCGATCGCGGCGGCGAGCACGGCGACCACCGCCCCCGCGACGACTTGCAGCAGCATCGCGGGCGCGATGGAACCAGCCGCCTTGTAGCTGACGGCCAAGAGCCACGAATACAGGGGCGGCGCGTAGGAGTAGTAGAGGACGTCGATGTGGCCGTAGACGAACCCCTGCCCGCGGACCATCGCGCGCGCCAGCGAGTCGTATTCGTTCAGATGGGGGTGGCGGAACCCGTCGAGCGCCACCGCCGCGACGATACGAAGGGCGAAGGCGGCAAGGCCGATCGTCCACCACCGGACGGACCGCCGCTGCAACCAGGCCGTCATGACGGGGGCCCTTCCGCTCGCGTCCACGCCTCTGCCAACGCCCGATCGACGGCCTGCACGACCTCTTCGATCCCGATCGACGTCAGGCACTTCTTTTCGTACGGACACCCGCCCCTCAGACCGCACGGCGCGCACTCGACATGCTTGCAGATCACGTGATGGCGTTCGGGGTAGGCCGCGAATGCCGGCTCCGTCAGCCCGCCCCAGACGATGACAGCCGGGACATCCGCCGCGTTGGCGGCGTGCATCAATCCGCCCTCGATTCCCAGGAAGAGACGCGCGCGCTTCATCAGACAAACCGAGAGGCGCACGGGCAGCTTGCCCGCCAGGTGAATGACGCGTTCCAGGGCCCGACCTGTCCCGTCCCCGACCTGCACGACCTGCCGTCGCCGGTCGGCGAGGTGATCGACCACCACCTGCCACCGTTCGAACGGCCAGGCGCGGAGATCGCCGAACCAGGTGTCCTTCGAATTGGGCTCGATCACGACGAAGCCGTCCACGAGCCCGTGCTGTCGGCAGAAATCCGTCACCTGCTGCTCCTCCACGCGCGAGAAGTACATCTCGCAGCGATGGTCGCGTGCGCGCATCCCGAAGTTGCGGAGGATGATGTCGATTATGTG
>JBEQUD010000332.1:0-6272 GCA_040349235.1 Acidobacteriota bacterium | reverse complement strand
GCCGCGGGCTCCGCGAGTGCCTTTGCGCAGGCGGTGGTGACCGGCGTCGTCAAGGACGGATCCGGGGCGGTGCTGCCAGGCGTGACGGTTGAAGCGGCGAGTCCCGCGCTCATCGAGAAGGCGCGGGCCGCCGTGACCGACGGCGCCGGACAATATCGCATCATCGACTTGAGGCCGGGCACTTACGACCTGACATTCACCATCAACGGCTTCAGCACGGCAAAGCGCGAGGGCATCGTCCTGACCGGCACGGTCACGGCCACCGTCAATGTGGACCTCAAGATCGGCGCCCTCGCGGAAACGATTACGGTAACCGGCGCGTCACCGCTGGTGGACGTTCAAGGCGTGACGGCCGAACGCTCGATCACCCGCGACCTGCTGGAATCGGTGCCGACCGCGCGGACCATCCACACCGTCGCCAACCTCATCCCCGGCATGGTCGTGGGCGCCGGCAGCGCCAATCCCAACGTCGCCGATGTTGGCGGGTCGAGTCTGAACCTCGGCGCGGCGCAGGCATTCATCCACGGCGGCACGCCGGGCGACCAGCGTCAGTTGATGGAAGGACTTCCGCTCGCCGCCACCGGTCAGTCGAACCAGACGGAGTTCACGGTCAACCTCGCCAGCATCCAGGAGTTGACCATTGACACGTCCGGTCTCTCGGCGGAGGACAACTCGGGCGGCGTGCGGATGAATGTCGTCCCACGGGAGGGCGGCAATCAACTGCACGGCACGTTCTTTCTGGATGGATCCGGTCCCACGCTTCAGAGCGACAATTTCACGGATCGCCTGGCGGCCCGGGGCTACCCCACGCCCAACCCATTGAAGCCGCTCCAAACCACCTACAATCTCAACCCGGCGGTCGGCGGACCCATCAAGAAGGACAGCCTCTGGTTCTATGCCGCGGCGAATCGCGCGCGCAATGCGAGATACGTCGCGATCTATCCGAACAAGAACGCGGGAAACCCCAACGCCTGGACCTACGTGCCAGACCCGGCCGGGACCTTCCCGAGCCAGGATGTCGTGTTCTGGGGCGAGAACGCGCGGCTCACGTGGCAGGCAACACCAAAGAACAAGCTGGCGCTCTACTACGACATTCAGACGCGCTGCGCCTGCCCGCAGGCGAGCGCCGCGGTTTCACCGGAGGCGCAGTCGAGCCGGGTCATTCCTGATTCGCACTTCGCGTCCCTCAGCTACACCGCGACCATCAGCAATCGTGTGATTGTTGACGTGGCCGCCCTCGACCGCCGCGAGCAGGTAAGAACAGGGTCAACGCAGGGCATCGACCCCGCCATCATCCCAGTCGTGGACAACGGGCTCGGCATCACCTATCGGAACTACGCGACCGAGACCGAAGAGTCCCGCAACCGGAACAACAACCTGCGCGGCTCGATTTCCATCGTGACGGGCGCGCACGCCTTGAAGGCAGGCTTCCAGAGCGAGTGGTCGCAGAACCATCCCACCCAAATCCTCGGGACGCAACAGATCGCCTATCGGTTCACCAACGGCGTGCCGAACCAGATCACGCTGTTTGCCGATCCGCGTGGCTACACCACCGATTCCAGGGACATGGGTCTGTTCGTCCAGGACCGCTGGACGCGCAAACGCCTCACGCTCACCGGCGGAATCCGATACGACTACTACCGGTCGTCCTTTCCCGACCAGAGCCTCGGCCCGGTGCCGCTGGCACCGACTCGCAACCTTTCGTTTCCGGCCTCCGACGGAGCCCGCATCCAGGACGTGACACCCCGGCTGGGCGCGGCGGTTGACGTGTTCGGCAACGGCCGGACATCCGTCCGGGTGTCCTTGAACAAGTACTTGAGCGCCTTGACCCCGGGCACCTCGAACGCCTCGGTCTACAACTTCGGCTACGCGCTGAATCCGGTTAACCGCGTCGCCGCCAGCACGACGCGCAGCTGGAGCGATACGACATTTCCGGTGGGCGATCCGCGCCGGGGCAATTTCGTACCGGATTGCGTGCTCAGCCAGGCGACCGCCAACGGGGAGTGCGGGCCGTTCGCCAATACGTCGTTTGGCCTGCCGGTAGCGACCACCACGTTCGATCCCGCCATCCTGGACAGCTGGAACAAGCGCCAGCACAACTGGGAGTTCACGATGGGCGTTCAGCAGCAGGTGCTGGACCGGCTGGCGGTGGAGGTCGTCTACATCCGCCGCTCCTACGGCAACATGCTCGTCACGGACAATCTGTCGGTGGCGCCGAGCGACTTCACCCAGTTCAGCATCGTGGCGCCCGTCGATCCGCGGCTGCCGAACGGCGGCGGCTACACGATCGGCGGCCTCTATGACGTCAATCCCGCGAAATTCGGCCAGACCAATATTCTGACGGCGCCCGCCGACAACTACGGCGACATCGCGCGACGCTGGCAGGGTATGGATGCATCGGTGAACGTCCGGGCGATGCGCGGGCTCACGTTTCAGGGCGGGTTGAGCACGGGCAGCTCCTTTCAGGATCTCTGCGATCTGAAGGCCACCTTACCCGAGTACACCAGGGGCAATTCGGTGCCGTTCACCGCCGTGAGTCCGACGGATCCGTACTGCCGCTATTCTTCCCTCTGGCTCACGCAATTCAAGGCCATGGGCACCTACACGGTGCCGAAGGTGGCGGCACAGGTCAGCCTGGCAATACAGAGCATGCCGGGGCCGCAGATTGCCGCCAATTTCAACGCAACGAACGCGTTCACCCAGCCGTCGCTCGGACGGCCGCTGGCCGGCAACGTCGCGAACGTGCCGGTGAATCTCGTCCAGCCGGGCACGCTGTATGGCGAACGGTTCAACAACGTGGACCTGCGTATCGGCAAGTCCTTCCGCGTGGTCGGCCGCACCAGGATCACCGCCAACATGGACCTGTTCAACATGTTCAACGTCAACACCATCCTCGTGCAGAACGACAGCTATTCACCGACGACGACAACGTGGCAGACGCCCCAGACGATCATCGCGGGGCGCCTGATCAAATTCGGCGCGCAGTTCGACTTCTAGGCGGGCGGCCTGGCCCACTCTCGAAAGATGCCACTGGCAAAGAGGTTGGGCGACCCTGCCACGCGGAAATTGACGGGCTCCCAAGGGGTCTGACGGCTTGGGACGGACGCCCTATCTGGCGATTTGCTGAATGATTTAAAAAGACTAGCGCGCCCGGCAGGACTCGAACCTGCGACCCCCGGCTTAGAAGGCCGGTGCTCTATCCAACTGAGCTACGGGCGCATATGGACGGAAGTGTCAGTGTAGCAAGTCTTTGTGCGCTTGGTGGTCATCGTCGTTGCGAGGAGGCCGGGAACGGTTCATGACTCGGACACCGGCGATGTCCTGGCCGTCTCGCAAGTCCTCGGCCGCCGTCACCGGCGCCGCGTTGCCTTGTTTCCGCCAGACGCATTCAGCTCGACGGCCGCGCGAATGAGCGCCCTGAACCGGTCCGCGTCGATCTCCTCGCCCTCGTGAATATCGATGGCCCGCCGGACGTTCCCGTCGAGGCTCGCGTTGAAAAGCTTCCCAGGGTCCTTCAACGTCGCACCCTTGAAGAAGGTCAGTTTCACGACCGACTTGTACGACTCTCCCGTGCAGATGCCGCCGTCGTGGGACCACACCGGCGTCCCCATCCACTTCCATTCTTCGACGACATCGGGATCAGCGTCCCTGATAAGGGCGCGCATCCTGGCCAGCGCCCCGCCCCGCCAGTCGCGCAATTCGGCTATCTTCGCGCTGATGAGATCCGACGCCGCCGCCCCTGCGGCCTTTGGTTGACGCGTCATCGCCCTGCTTTTTCGTCCGGCATGAAGGCTGCTACAGGTTGTCCTGGTGCGCGAAGCGTCCCTGATAGACGGCGCTCCCCTCGCAGCGCTGGAGCACGATCTGCAGGAGCCGCACGCCGGCGTGGATGATGAGCGGCCGGCTCGACACGTTCGACATCTCGAGCACCTGGCGGCTCGACACGCCCGGCTGCACGAAGCCGGACGTGACGTGGATCATCAGCCCGAGGCGCGCGAAGCGGCTGCGGCCCTCGAGCCACCCGCCGATATCGCCCGGTAGCGTGATGCGCTCGCGCGTGATGCCGTGGATGGTTTCGCCGGGCGCCAGCGGGTAGGGCGTCTCGAGCGATCGGACGTCGGTGCTCGTCCGGTAGTCGGCATCGTCGGTCACTAGCACGGGCCCACGCCCGGCGTGCATGACGCGGATTTCGTCGCCGAGATGCAAATCGACCGATGCCGGCCCAACCTGGTCCGCCAGGAGCGGCTCGATCACCACCCGCCCCGCCGCGATCTCGCGCCGGATGACGTCGCGCGTCAGGATCATGATGAAGCGGGCACCGAGCTTGATGGCAACATGCCGTGGATTATACGTTCAGCCCGCGCTCTGGCCTGTCGCAGTACTATCGTCCGAGATGTCCCGCCCTTCACAGGCGCCGGCCGACGTGTCCGTGCCGCGCCGCATCGCCGCCGCGCTGGGGCCCGGCGTCATCACGGGCGCCGCCGACGACGACCCCTCGGGCATCGCGACCTATTCCATTGTCGGCGCGCAATTCGGGATGGCGTTCCTCTGGACCGCCCCGCTGCTCTGGCCGTTGATGGCGGCGGTGCAGATGATGTGCGCGAGAATCGGGCTCGTCACCGGCCGGGGGCTGGCTGGCGCCCTGCGACAAAAGTACCCACGCTGGCTGCTCGCCGGCGCCGCCGGCGCGCTGTTCCTGGCCAACACGATCAACGTCGGCGCAGACCTGGGTGGGATGGCGGATGCGGCGCACGTCCTTACCGGGGTGCCCTCCTATGTGTGGGTCGTCGCGTGCGGTGTCGGCATTACGATCGCGACGATCCGACTGCGATACGCGGCCATCGCAAACGCGCTGAAGTGGCTGGCATTGATTCTCGCGGTCTACGTCGTCGCCGCGATTGAGGTCCGGCCCGACTGGGGGGCGGTCCTGCGCGCGACCAGCGTGCCGCACCTGCCAGCCGATCGCAACGCGTGGGCGGCCCTCGTCGCGATTCTGGGGACGACCATCAGCCCGTATCTCTTCTTCTGGCAGGCGTCCCAGGAAGTCGAGGAAGAGAAGGCCGCCGGGCAGCTCACGATCAGGGCGCGACAAGGGGCGACGAAGACGCAACTCGTCGATCGCGCGATCGACATCGGCCTCGGCACGCTGTTATCGAACCTGGCGATGTTCTTCATCATCGTCACCACCGCAAGCACCTTGCACGCGCACGGCCAGACACAGCTGGCGACGTCGGCGGACATCGCGGCCGCACTCCGTCCGCTGGCGGGCCGCTTCGCGATGCTGCTCTACACGGTCGGCATCGTCGGCACGGGCCTCCTCGCCATCCCAACGCTCGCCGGCTCCGCCGCGTACGCATTCGCCGAGACGTTCACCTGGCGGCAGGGCATGGACGAGACGTTCCACCGGGCACGCGCGTTCTACGGCGTCATCGGCGTGTCCATCGCGATTGGCGTGGGGATGGATTTCATGGGCATCAGCGCGGTGAAGGCCCTCTACTGGACGGCGGTGCTCAATGGGCTGCTCGCACCGTTTCTGATGGTGGGCATCCTGCACGCGGCCTCGGATCGGACGCTGATGCGTGGCCAGCCTAGTTCGCAACTCGCACGCATCGTCGTGGGCATCACGACACTGGCGATGTTCGGGGCCGGCGTCGCGATGTTCGTCGTCTAGCGGGAGGTCCGATGCGCATTCACTTCGACAACACCTACGCCCGGCTGCCAGCACACTTCTTCGCGCGACAGCAGCCCGCGCAGGTTCCCGAACCGACGCTCGTTCGACTCAACCGCGAGCTCGCGGCCACGTTGTCGCTGGATCCCGCCTGGCTGACGTCAGCGGACGGCGTCGCGATGCTCGCCGGCAACGCGGTGCCCGAGGGGGCCGAGCCGATCGCGCAGGCTTACGCCGGCCACCAGTTCGGTCACTTCGTGCCCAGGCTCGGCGACGGCCGCGCCATCCTGCTCGGCGAAGTCGTCGGCACGGACGGCGCTCGTTACGATGTGCAGCTGAAGGGCTCGGGCCGCACGCCGTTCTCGCGCGGCGGCGACGGCAAGGCGGCGCTCGGGCCGGTGGTGCGCGAATACATCGTCAGCGAAGCCATGGCCGCCCTTGGCGTGCCGACGACCCGCGCGCTCGCCGCGGTGGCCACCGGCGAACGAGTCCTGCGCCAGGAAGGGGCGCTCCCCGGCGGCGTGCTCACGCGCGTCGCGGCCAGCCACATTCGCGTGGGCACGTTCGAGTACTTCGACGCCCGCGACGATGTAGATGCGCTGCG
>JBEQUD010000315.1:0-5673 GCA_040349235.1 Acidobacteriota bacterium | reverse complement strand
AAGCCTACCTACACTCCCTTCATCGACACGGGCGACTTCGTCGTCGTCATCAACGCCGCGAAGGTCAAGCTGACCGGCCGCAAAGAAGAGCAGAAAATCTATCGCCAGCACAGCGGCTACGAAGGCGGCCTGCGCGAGGAACGCGCGGCGATCGTCCGTCAGCGGAAGCCGCACAAGCTCGTCGAGGACGCCGTCCACGGCATGCTGCCCAAGACGAAGATGGGCGAGGCGATGTACCGCAAGCTGAAAGTCTACGCCGGTCCGGATCACCCGCACGCGGCACAGAAACCGTCCAAGCGCGAGGTCGCGTAACGTGGCAGCAACCGTCGAATATTACGGAACCGGTCGGCGAAAGACATCCACCGCCCGCGTGTTTCTCAGGCCCGGTACCGGGGCCGTCAGCGTCAACCGCCGCACGTTCGAGGGCTTCTTCACCACCGAAGCACTTCGCACCCAGATTCGCCAGCCCCTCACCCTCACCGAAACCGCCGACAAGTTCGACGTGCTGGCCACCGTGGCCGGCGGCGGCGTGTCCGGCCAGGCAGGCGCGGTGCGGCTGGGTATCGCCCGAGCGCTGGTGGAATACAACCTCGAGTTGCGCAAGAAGCTCAAGGACGAAGGCCTGCTGACGCGCGATGCCCGCGCGAAAGAGCGCAAGAAGTACGGCATGGCTGGAGCCCGCAAGCGCTTCCAGTTCAGCAAGCGGTAAACGAGCACGGCGAGAACGTAGCACGGCAACAACGTAGCAATGTGATGGCAGTCGCCCCCCAACCCCGTGTCCATGGGGCGCACGGGGCGGCAGGCTGCAATCTGAGTGTGGAGGACATTTGGCCGCGATTGCGATGAAGGATCTACTGGAGGCAGGTGTTCACTTCGGCCACCAGACCAAGCGCTGGAACCCGAAGATGAAGGAATACATCTTCGGCGAACGGAACGGCATCTACATCATCGACCTTGGCAAGACGGTCAAGCTGTTCCGCCAGGCCGAGGAATTTCTGTCGGGGCTCGCGGCCGAAGGGCGGACACTCCTGTTCGTCGGCACCAAGCGCCAGGCACAGGATGTCATCGCCGAAGAAGCACAGCGCTGCGGGATGTTCTACGTGAACGAACGCTGGCTCGGCGGCCTCCTCACCAACTTCGCCACCATTCAACGCAGCCTCGGCCGCCTGCGCGACCTCGAAGCGATGGCCACTGACGGACGCTTCGACACCTTGTCGAAGAAGGAAATCGCGCGCAACGAGAAAGAGCGCAAGAAGCTCGCGAAGAACCTCGACGGCATCCGCGGCATGTCCCGCCTTCCCGACGCCGTGTTCGTCGTGGACACGAAGAAGGAGAAGATTGCGGTCGATGAGGCCCGGAAGCTGAAGATTCCGGTCATCGGCGTCGTCGATACGAATTGCGACCCCGACGAGGTCGATTTCGTCATCCCCGGCAACGACGACGCATTGCGCGCCATTCGGCTGTTCGCGTCGCGCATTGCCGACGCGGTCATCGGCGGCCGCGACCTGAAACAGTCCGCGGACGCGGAAGCCACGCGCGAAGGTTCGGACGAGGGCGGCGACGAACGTCGCCACGCCCGGCCCGTCCGCCGGCCCCGCGAGACGGCCCCGGCCTCCGCGTAACGGAACGACGTTCCGCGTTCTTTGCGCCGGCCTCCCCGTGGGGCCGGCGTTTTTTCGTACTGCCGGGCACGAGTGCCCGCCACGGGTGCGGCCCACTTCGGCCGGCCAGGCGCGGCGGACCGGCGCAACAGGAGGGATGAATGGCGACACCGATTACGGCGGACATGGTGAAGAAGCTGCGCGACCAAACCGGCGTGGGCATGATGGAATGCAAGGGCGCGCTGACCGAAGCCAACGGCAACTTCGAGGAGGCCAACACCATCCTCCGTAAGCGCGGCCTGGCTACCGCCGCGAAGAAGGCCGGACGCGTGACGAGCGAGGGGCTCATCGGCCACCGTCTCGCGGACGATCGCCAGAGCGGCATCCTCGTCGAGGTGAATTGCGAGTCCGACTTCGTCGCGCGAACGCCCGATTTCCAGCAGGTCGTCGAGGATGTCCTGACAGAAATCGAGCGCGCCGGTGACGCCGCCACCGAGGCCTGGCTCCGGGATTCGAACGGGCCGATACAGAGGCACGTCGCGGCCGGCATCGCCAAGCTTGGCGAGAACATGGCGGTCCCCCGCTTCGTGCGCTACGCCGGACACGGCTACGTCGGCCACTACATCCACATGGGCGGCAAGATTGCCGTGCAGGTCGAGTTCGGCGGCACCACGCCTGCCATCACCGAACGCGACGAGTTCCAGACCCTCGTCAAAGAGGTGGCCATGCAGATCGCCGCGGCCAGCCCCGCGTACGCGACGCGCGGCGATGTCCCCGCGGACCTTCTCGAACGCGAGAAGGCGATCTACCGGGGGCAGATGGAGGGGTCCGGCAAACCCGCCAACGTCATCGATAAGATTGTCGAGGGCAAGCTGGGCAGCTTCTATGCGATGACCGTGCTCACCGATCAGGCGTCGATTCGCGACCCCAAAGCGACGGTCGCAAGCGTGCTCGCGTCCGCCGCGAAGGCGCTCGGGGCCGACGTCACGGTGAACCGCTTCGTCAGGCTGAAGGTCGGCGAAGTATAATCTTCGGTTGTGACCTCATCGCCTGTTCCCGCGTACAAACGCGTTCTCCTGAAACTCTCCGGCGAAGCGCTCATGGGCGAGCAGACCTACGGCATCGACCCCGCCGTGGCGACGCAAATCGCCCGTGATGTCGCTGAAATCCAGGCGATGGGGGTCGAGACCGCCATCGTCATCGGCGGCGGCAACATCTTCCGCGGCGTGGCCGCCAGCGCCCGCGGCATGGACCGCGCCACTGCGGATTACATGGGCATGCTGGCGACCGTCATCAACGCGCTGGCCCTGCAGGACGCGCTCGAGCAGCAGAACGTCGTCACTCGCGTGGTGACCGCCATCGAGATGCGCGCCGTCGCCGAACCGTTCATCCGGCGGCGCGCCATCCGCCACCTCGAGAAGCGGCGCGTCGTCGTCTTCGGCGCGGGGACGGGCAATCCCTACTTCAGCACCGACACGGCGGCCGCCCTCCGCGCGATGGAAATCAGGGCGGAAGTCATCTTGAAGGCCACCAAGGTGGACGGCATCTACAACGCCGACCCCATGCTCGACCCGACTGCGACACGCTACGACCGCATCTCCTACCTGCAGGTGCTCGAGCAGGGCCTGAAGGTCATGGACGCGACGGCCATCTCGCTGTGCATGGACAATCAGCTGCCGATCGTGGTGTTCAGCCTGCGCACGCCGGGGAACATCAAACGCGCGATTATCGGCGATCCGATTGGCTCGCTCGTGACCATGTAAGGAGGCGTTCGATGGATGTCAACGATCTGAAGAGCCTGTTCGCGGAGGTCACCAAGCGGATGACCGCCGCGCTCGATCACGTCAAGCACGAGCTGTCCGGGGTCCGGACGGGGCGCGCCTCCGTCACGATCCTCGACGGCGTACACGTGGAGGCATACGGCGCGAAGCTGCCGCTCAATCAGGTGGCCGGGCTGTCCATTCCAGAGCCGTCGCTCATCGTTGCCCAGCCGTTCGATCCCTCGCATCTCGCGGCGGTCGAAAAAGCCGTGCGGGCCGCCGGGCTCGGCCTCAACCCGGCCAACGACGGCAAGGTCGTGCGCATTCCCCTTCCCAGCCTGACGGAAGACCGGCGAAAGGAGTTGTCACGCCTGGTGCACAAACTCGCCGAGGAAGGCCGGAACAGCGTCCGCCAGGTACGCCGCGATGGCAACGAACGGCTGAAGAAGCTGCTCAAGGATCGGGCGATTGCCGAGGACGACGAGAAGAAAGGCCTCGACGAGGTCCAGAAGCTGACCGACAGCTTCATCAAGCACGTGGACGACGTCCAGAAGAAGAAGGACGCCGAGCTGCTCAGCCGGTAGTTAGGCGTCGGCCGCCGGCGGGTCCGCCCCCTGGCAGGTCAGTCTCCGAATGTGACGCCGAGCGCCTTCGCCGTCTGCAACAGATCGGAGTCCATCGGCACGGTCTTGGTCTTCCCCACGACATCTTCGAGCGGACGCGCGACGATGTCCGGTGGATCGAACGCGACCATCGTGCCGAACTCCCCGCGCCGCACTAGCTCGACGGCCTTGCCGCCGAAGCGCGTGGCGAGCACGCGATCGAAGCTGGTCGGCGCGCCGCCCCGCTGGAGATGGCCGAGCACAACGGACCGCGTCTCCTTGCCCGTTTCCCGCGCCAGGGCGTCGCACACCTGGGCGGCCACGCCACCGAGTCGTTCGACGTGGCTGTGCGTGGCCTCCTCGAGGACCGTCATGGCGCCGCCCTTGGGGAAGGCCCCCTCCGCGACGACCACGATGCTGAATCGTGCCCCCGACCGATCCCGCTCGCGCAGCCGTGAGCCGACTGCCGCGATGTCGAACGGAATCTCGGGGATGAGGATCGCATCCGCGCCTCCGGCCACGCCGGCATACAGCGCAATCCACCCCGCGTAGCGCCCCATCACCTCGACCACGATGATGCGGCGGTGCGCCTCGGCCGTCGTGTGCAGACGGTCGATGGCGTCCGTCGCGTACGCGACGGCCGTATCGAAGCCGAAACAGTTCGTCGTGCCGACGATGTCGTTGTCGATCGTCTTGGGCACGCCGACCAGGGGAATCCCGCGCTGGGAGAACTGATGCGCGATGGCGAGCGTCCCGTCACCGCCGATGACGACGAGGCCGTCGAAGGCCATCCGGTGGAACATCTCCACCACGCGGTCCGAATACGGGCGTGGACCATCCGAGGTCGGGACGAGCGAGTCGAATGGGTTGCCCGTGTTCAGCGTGCCAAGGATGGTGCCCCCGAGCCGCAGGATGCCCGTGACGTCACCCGGGGACAGGACGCGCGAGCGTCCCTGTTCGAGCAGGCCGTCGAAGCTGTCTTCGACGCCGATGCACTCGTACCCTGAGTTCCACGAGGCTTTGACGACGGCACGGATGACGGCGTTCAGACCGGGTGCATCGCCGCCCCCGGTCAGCACGCCGAGGCGTTTGCGAGTTTTGATGGGAGGCACGGTGTTGACTATAGCAAACTCGCGCAACGCGTTGACGACAAGCGACAAAGCCGTCGCATTGCGACTGACAAATTTGGCATGTTACACTGTGGGTTCATCGAGTGGGCGGCTAGCTCAGTTGGGAGAGCGCCGCGTTCGCAACGCGGAGGCCAGGAGTTCGAGCCTCCTGCCGTCCACCATCATCTCTACAGTCCCAGGGACGAACGGGTCGCCGGGCCCGCAACGCCGTCGGCGGTGAGGCTCTTCGCGGTCTGGAAGCGTTTGACCAACGCGGCCGTGAACGGGCCGTAGACGCCGTCGCAGGAATTGTCGAAGCCATTCGCCTTTAGCGCTGTCTGTGCCCTCGCGACGTCGTCGCCCCGGAGATACGGTGTGGCCAGGTAGAGGACGCGAGGCGAGGAGACGTCATCCGGCTCGGCGGCCGTCGCGCGAACGACTTCGATGGGAGGTCCCAACACCTCCGGCGAGATGGTCACACCTCTGACGTTCAGATCGAGCGGCAGGTCCCACTTGCTCTCCTGGATCAGCTTCGAGAACGCTTCCATCCGGTAGACGGTCCTCCGCAGCAGCGTATTGGCGTGGTTTCGCAGCCATGCAT
>JBEQUD010000301.1:0-3621 GCA_040349235.1 Acidobacteriota bacterium | reverse complement strand
CGCAGCGCGCGGGCGGCGGACGGTCGTGCGGTGTCAGGACGCGAGGTCCTCCTCGTGCGCCGGATCGCCGGCGGAAGCACGATCGCCGCGCGCGCGCCCGTCGGCGCCGGAGCGATCGAGCTCTCCGTGCTCGCCGGCGCGCGCGACTACCGCTTCGCCATCCGCGCGGCGGGAAAGACGACCATCCTCGGCACGTTGCCGGCGCGCGGGCTGTCCGCCGAGGAAGTCTCCGCCCACGGCGGCAATTACTTCACCGGCGTCTACGTCGGCGCTTTCGCCACCGGCAACGGCCGGCGCTCGACGGCACCCGCGGACTTCGATTGGTTCGAGTGCGCCCCGCCCGGCACGCCCGTAACTAGACGCTAGCTATTTTTGGCGAACGAGGTCATGAAGTCGGCCAGCGCCTTGGCGCCGGCGACGGGCATCGCGTTGTAGATGGACGCGCGGATGCCGCCCACGGTGCGGTAGCCCTTGAGGGCCACCATGCCGTTCTTGGCCGCCTCCTTGACGAACTTGTCGGTCGCTTCCTCGGTGGGCAGCAAGAACGTCACGTTCATGTGGCTGCGCGCGGCCTTGTCCCACACGGTGCCCTTGTAGTAACCGCCCGAGCTGTCGATGGCGTTGTAGATCAGCGCCGCCTTCTCGGCGTTGCGCGTCTCCATGGCGGCCAGACCGCCCTGCGCCTCCAGCCAGCGAAACATCTCCAGCAGAAAATACACGCCAAAGGTCGGCGGCGTGTTCAGGCAGCTCTTGGCCTCGGCCAACGCCTGGAAGTTGAAGATCTTGGGCACGCTCTTGGCGATGCGCGGGTAGAGATCCTTGCGCACCAGCGCCACCACCACGCCCGCCGGACCCAGATTCTTCTGCGCGCCCGCGTACACCAGCGCCGTCCGGCCCACGGGATGCGGCCGCGACATCATCTCGGAGCTGGCATCGACGATCAGGTTTGCGTGCTCGGGCCACTCGGCCAGGCGGTGTCCGTGCACCGTCTCGTTCGAGCAGACGTGCAGATAGGCCGCGCCCGGGTCCGCCTTCCAACCGGTCGGCGGGCGATCGAAATTGGTCGCCTCGCTGGAGGCGATGACCCGAATCTTGTCGCCGTACGCGCTCTGCGCGGACGAAGCCGCCTTCTTCGACCATTCGCCCCCCACGACGTAGTCGGCGCCCGCGCTCAAGAAGTTCATGGGGATGGTGTTGAAGAGCTGTGTGGCGCCGCCCTGCAGGAAGAGCACGTCGTGGCTGTCGGGAACATCCAACAGTTTCCGACAGCGGCTGATCGCCTCGTCGAGAACACCGTCGAACTCCTTGCCCCGGTGGCTGCATTCCGCGATGCCGAAGCCCTTGCCTTGAAAATCAACAAGGGCCTTGGCGGACGCTTCCAATACCTCGGTCGGCAACATCGCCGGCCCCGCGCTGAAATTGAAGACTCGATTGCTCACGGCGCTTTGTTACCGCCTGAGCCCGCCAAGTTCAACTGCGATCTTTGATGCGCTATTCGGGTGCGCCTGCTCGGGTGCGCGTACTAGGCTCGCACGAAGTACTGGCTGGTGGTGCTGGGGCGCACGACGCGCGAGACCTCCGTCCGCAGGATCGCGAGGGGAGCCGTCGTCACGTGGGCAGGCGGCTTCGCGATGGGCAGGTAGCCGGCGCGCCGGCACATGGCGCGCAACGTGGCCGGCGTGAAGTGGTTGGGATGCTCGAGCGGCTGCACCCGGTGGAATTCCTCCAGCGTGCGCGGCGCCGCCGCGATCCCGCGGCAATCGGGGACCTCGACGATGAGAACGCCGCCGGGCCGCAGGCGGCGTCCGAGATCGACCAACAGGTCGAGAGGTTCCGCGACGTGTTCGAGGACTTCGAACAAGGTGACGGCGTCGAGGGGTTCGCGGCCCAGGCCGTCCCACACCGCCAGCGAATCGAGCAGCGAGAGGCCGCCGCGTTCCGCCTGGCCCTGGCGCGTGGGGCTGGGGTCCACCCCGTTCGCCTCGAACCCCAGCAAGCGCGCCGCGGCGACGAACCGGCCGTCGCCCGACCCAAAATCGAGCAGCGCCACCGGACGTGTCCGCGAACGGTTGTCGCACAGCCGCGCGAGGCGCAAGAGGTGCTTCATCGCCTGAACCCCGCCCTCGAAGACGGCGGCCGGAGTCGAGCCGCGGTGGACGCTCTCGAACGCGTCGATCTGCGCGCGGCTGATCCATTCACCGTACAGCGCCGCGGCGCCCGCTTCGTCGAGAACGAAACGGTGAAAGGTGATGCCGCAGTCCAGGCAGCGCACGCGATGGAACCACTCGCGCGCCAGCACATCGTCCACCTCCACCTCGTAGCGAAACGCCTGTAGCCAGGACATCACCGGCTCGTCGCCGAACTGTCCACTCCACAGCGACCTCAGCTTGCCGCCGCCGCACAGGATGCACTGGCGCCGTTCACGAAACGTGAGAGCGTGAGGCCGGTACTCGGCGGGCCAGGACGCGGTGTTCGAGGTCAATTCGGCCGCCATGAACCACGCGCACCATAGCAGTCGGGACGGCGGGCTTTGTGCCAATTCGATGACGCGCGCAAAAGACCTTCCAGTGGAAACATTCCGTACATTTTGGCGTTACCAGGGTCGCGCGCTCGCACGACCGCGCCACAGTCAAAAGGAGACGGTCGTGATAGCATTTTCGTCATCGTGGCGCCCGCGTCGGACCAGCCTTTTTCCCAGGAATCCCGCCACCATCCTGTCTACACCTTAGTGGTCCCGCCGCCGTGGTGACGAAGCCGAAGCAGCGGACGCCCGGTCCGGAGGGTGACGAGACGGACGACGCGATCGCCTGGCTGAAGCGCCACGCCACCAAGGCCACCCTCGCGGGAATGGCCCGTTTCGCTATCCCCTCGCACCGCGCTTTCGGCGTGTCGATGGCGGACATGAAGACGCTGGCGAAGCGGCTGGGCCGGCGGCACGGGCTGGCGGCGGCCCTGTGGCGGACCGGCTGGTACGAGGCCCGTATGCTGGCGGCTTTGATAGATGAACCAGCGCGCGTGACAGCGCCGCAGATGGACCGCTGGTGCCGGGACTTCGACAGCTGGGCCATCTGCGACACGGCGTGTTTCGCGCTCTTCGACCGGACACCCCACGCCTGGTCCAAGGTCACCGCGTGGAGCGGCAAGCGTGAGGAATTCGTCAAGCGCGCCGCCTTCGCGCTGCTGTGGGGGCTCACCGTACACGACAAGGAGAGCGGCGACGACCCGTTTCTCGACGGTCTGCGCCTGGTCGAACGGGCGGCCGATGACGATCGCGCCTTCGTCAAGAAGGCGGTCGACATGGCGCTGCGCGCGATTGGCAAGCGAAACGTTGCGCTGCACACCGCCGCCGTCGCGTCGGCCCGCCGCCTGGCGGAAGCGCCGGCGGCCGCGGCCCGCTGGGTGGGCTCCCACGCCTTGCGCGAGCTGACCAGCCCAGCCGTGATAAGGCGCGTCGGGCGATAGCAGCCTGTCCGGGCCCCTGGGGAACGGCAGCCTGCTCGTCTTGCCCACTTTGCGGGGACGGAACACCCCGTTCCGTTCGAGGTCACGCCTCCCAGGCATACGCAAACGGGAGTCGCCGCCAGGCGCTGCCGCGAAACCAAACCAAAGGACACGACCATG
>JBEQUD010000282.1:0-2882 GCA_040349235.1 Acidobacteriota bacterium | reverse complement strand
GTCTGTTGCTCCGCCGGCGGCGGTGTGCCCGGCCTCCGTCCGCCTCCGGGCCCCGGAGTCCCCTCGTTCGCCCCTGAGGCGAGGGCCTGCTCCTGCGGCGTCGCCGACGGCGACACCATCGGCGAACGCAGTTCCTCCGCCAGGATCAACGCCCCGTCCGGCGACAGAATCACGGCGCGCTCGATGACATTCTGCAGTTCACGAATATTGCCCGGCCACGAGTAAGCCACGAGCCGCCGCATGGTCTCGTCGCCGACCGCGTGGACATGCTTGCCGACCTTCTTCGCGCACTTCTGGACGAAGAACATGGCGAGCAGCGGGATATCGCTGGCCCGCTCGCGCAGGGCCGGCATCCGCAGCGGCACCACGTTGAGCCGGTAGAACAGGTCTGCGCGGAACCGTCCCTCGCGCACCAGCGCTTCCAGGTCGCGATTGGTCGCGGCGACGACGCGGACGTTGACCTTGATCGTCCGGCTGCCGCCAATCGGCTCGAACTCCTGTTCCTGCAGGACGCGCAGCAGCTTCACCTGCGTGTCCAGGGGCAGCTCGCCGACCTCGTCGAGAAAGATCGTCCCGCCGTCCGCGAGCTTGAACCGGCCGTCGCGGTTGGCGATGGCGCCGGTGAACGCGCCCTTGACGTGGCCGAACAATTCACTCTCGACGAGGCCGGCCGAAATGGCGCCACAGTTCACCTTCACGAGCGCACGGCTGCGCCGCGGGCTGCGGTCGTGAATCGCGCGGGCGATGAGCTCTTTGCCCGTGCCGGTCTCGCCGAGGATGAGCACCGTGGAATCGATCCTCGCGATCTGTTCCACCTGGCGCAGGACGTCGAGCAGCGCGGGGCTGCTGCCGACGATCTCGCCGAAATTGTGTTCGCTGCGAATCTCCTCCTGGAGATAGGTGTTCTGGGCCTCGAGCCGCGCCTTCTCCTGCTCCATCAGGACGCGCTCGGTGATGTCCACGAACATCGTGCGGGTGTAGGTGCCGCCCGGGTCGGGCCTCGACCACCACTGGATCCACAGCGGCTTGCCGTTGTCCTTGCGCCGCATCTCCAGCACGACGCCGCTCGTGTCGATGCCTTTGCCGATGGACTCGAATGCCAGGCGCATCCGCTGTTGCGCCTCCGGCGTATCTGGCGCAAAGGTCTTACCGTACGTGTGCGGCACGTCCTCGGGCGTGATGCCGAGAATGGACATCGCCGTCTTGTGCGCGCGGATGAACTTCGAGTCGAGGCCCTCGTTGACGTACGCAATCGGCGCCTCGTCGAAGAGGTCGCGAAACCGCTCCTCGCTCTCGTCGTGCTGCCGCTGCAGCGCCTGGAATGCGCGCATCCGCTCGAGCTCCGAACACGCGCGCGCCGCGAACACCTTGAGGACGGCCACGTTCTCGTCCGTGGCCTCCATCGGCGCGGTGTGGAGTACCGCGATGTGCCCGAGCGTCCGGCCCTGGGCGTTCTTCATCGGCACGCCGATGTAGCTCTCCGCGCCAATCTGCTCGAGCCACTTGTCCTCGGGATACTTCCTCCAGAGGTCGGAACTGGTCGAGCACACGTGGCCCTGCGCCACGCGCTGGCACGGCGTGCCTGGGAAGCGGTAGCTGAAGCCGGCGCCGAAATCCGAGCCCTCCCAGTAGGCCAGCGACTGCGATTCGTCCTCGTTGAGGGTTTCGGCGACGAAGGCATAGCGCGCCCCGATGGCCTGGGCCGCGTACCGCGCCAGCAGGCGGAAGAATTCGTCGCCCGTGGCGGCCGCCGTCCCCTCGGCGATGGCCCAGAGCAGGCGATCCGAGGGTCGCAGGCCAGCCGGCAATGCGGTGTCACGGTCCGTCGGAATGGTCGTGTCGTCCATGGGGATCCCCGGCGCGCGCGACGGTCGGGGTTCTACCATTCAAACACGAACAGGCGGCCAGCACCGAACGGGTTTCTCGGCTACCGCTCCACGACAAGCCGCGGCACGCTCAGTAGCCCGGACGGAATCGGTTGCAGGCCGTTCATGTCCTGGAGGCGGAATCGCTGACCGTACTGGTCCGTCACCGCCGCGACGTCGGGCAGGTGCCCGCCTTCCGCCAGCTGGTTGATGGCCGTGTTGTAGACGTCGATGCGCACCTCGTTCGCCCCCTCGCGCAGGAGCGCCGTGACATCGACCCGGTACGGCGGCGCCCAGACGGCGCCCGCCCGCTGGCCGTTGACGAACACGGTCGCGGCCTCGCGGACGGGCGGCGCCAGCAGCGCCGCGAACGAATTGCCGCGCAGAGTCCCGCCCGGCAGATCGCGGCGATCGACCGGAGAGGCCGCGCCGAAGTCCAGGTACACGTGCGCACCCGCCAGGCGGAACGACGCCGGCACCTGCACGACGCGCCGATAGGCGGCCGTGCCGGACACGAAACGCGTCGCGGGATCGTCCGCCCACGAATGCGGTAGTTCGACCGAGCGACCACGCGCCGCCCCGCCAAGAGCCACGTCCCAGTCGGCCCGGAGGTCCACCGTGGCCAGCGCCGTGCGGGCGGTCGATCGCGCGGCCGTACTGGCGTCCTTCCTGAACACGACGATGCGCGAGCCGTAGGGCTCGAAGGCGAGTAGAACACTGTCACGCGAGGACGGCGGCTGCGCGATGGTGCCGGCCAACGGGTCCCAGATCTCGACAACGTCTGTCCGATTGCCAAAGCGCGCGCGCACCGTGCGCGGCGCATTGCTCGTGTTGGCGAGGAAGTACACGTCCGCATCGCGCAGGCGTCGATGCACGAACCCCACGGCGGGGTCCGCGGGATCGAGCGCGACGTCGGCTGGCGCCGCGGCCGCAATCCGCCGTGGCAGGTCGGCGCTCTGCCCGGCATAGAACACCGTCCCACCGCCTCCGGCGTACGCCGCCAGCCAGCGCCGCGTA
>JBEQUD010000281.1:0-3496 GCA_040349235.1 Acidobacteriota bacterium | reverse complement strand
CACGCACTCGGCACGCGCGCGCTCGTCGTGGCGCCGTTCGTGTGGGTGGCCACCGAACTGGGGCGCACGCACCTCTTCACGGGCTTCCCCTGGGTCCTGCTCGGCTACAGCCAGGTGACGGCCATTCCCGTGGCGCAGTTTGCCAGCGTGGCGGGTGTGTACGGCCTGTCGGCCCTCGTGGCGGGCGTCAGCGCGGCGCTTGCGGCTGCCGCGCCGCGGCTCGTGCACGATCGGCGGCCCGGCATGGCCCGTGGCCGCGGCGCGCCGCCAGCGCGGGTCGTCTCGGGCTGGTCCACCCGGTACGCTCCTGTCGGCCTGATGGCCCTGCTCGTGTTGGGCATCGGATTGTGGGGCAGCCTCCGTGTCCGCAACGGCGGGTTGACGCGGACGGGCGTTGCGGTTCGCGTGGGCCTCGTGCAGGGCAACATCGATCAGGCCGTGAAGTACGACCCCGCGCACGTGCTCTCGATCTTCGGCGACTACATGCGCATGACGCGCCAGGCAATCGGCGAGGGCGCCGAGTTCGTGTTGTGGCCGGAATCGTCCACGCCGTTCTATTTTGAAGACGATCGGGGCGCGGCCGATCAGGTGCGGCTGCTCGCGGCCCAGGCCCGTGTGCCGATCCTGGTCGGCAGCGACCAGGTGGAACGCCCGCCTGTCGTGGTCGGCCGGTTCGACCCGGCGCAACGCGCACCCTCCCGGTACTACAACTCGGCGTTCCTCGTCGGCGCGAACGGACGGGTCGCCGGCGTGTACCGCAAGATGCACCTCGTGCCGTTCGGCGAATACGTGCCGCTGAAACAGGTGTTCTTCTTCGCGGGGCACCTGGTCGAGGCGGTGTCGGATTTCTCGGCTGGTGATGCGGCGGTCTTGCTCCCGGTCCAGGAACATCTCGTGAGCACGGCCATCTGTTATGAGATCGTCTATCCGAACCTCGTGCGTGAGTCCGTCCGTGGCGGCAGCGAGCTGCTCACGACGATCACCAACGACGCGTGGTTCGGCGAGACGTCGGCCCCGTACCAGCACTTCCAGCAGGCGTCGATGCGGGCGATCGAGAACGGACGGTATCTCGTGCGCTCGGCTAATACCGGCATCAGCGGCGTGGTGGATCCGTACGGGCGGGTGCTCTCCGCCAGCCGTCTGTACGAGCCGGCGGTGCTGGTGGGCGACGCCCGCTTCCTGCGGACGACGACCATCTACACCCGCACGGGCGATGTCTTCGCCTACGCGTCAGCGATCCTGGCGGCCGCCGCGCTGGTGGCGGCGAGACGGCGTGTAAGATAAACCCGAACGGAAGCAAATCCGAAGGAGAAGGACCGTCGATGCCGACCGTGGACGAATTGATGCGCCGTTACGAGGACCTGAGCAAGCGCGCCGCCGATCTCCGGAGTTATCTTTGAGGCCGCTCGCCTCGACGAAGAGCTGACGCGCCTCGAGGCGCGCGCGGCCGAGCCGGACTTCTGGAAGGACGCGGCCGGTGCCCAGAAGGTGATGCTGCGCCGGCGCCGGCTCGAGCAGGACCGCGACCTCGCGGTCTCGCTCAAGACCAAGGCCGACGACCTGGCCGTCCTCATCGAGTGGGCGCAGGCCGGTGAGTCGGTGGACGCCGAGTTCGCGACCGGCCTCGACGGGCTCGACCGCGAGGTGCAGGCCGGCGAAATCAAGAAGATGCTCGGCGGGGAGCACGATCGGAAGAACGCCATCCTGGCCATTCACCCGGGCGCCGGCGGCACCGAGTCTCAGGACTGGGCCGAGATGCTCCTGCGGATGTACATGCGCTGGACGGAGCGGCGTGGGTTCAAGCGCGAGATGATCGACTACCAGCCCGGCGACGAAGCCGGCCTGAAGAGCGCCACGCTCACGATCGCGGGGGAGTACGCCTACGGTCTGCTGTCGGCCGAAGCCGGCGTTCACCGCCTCGTGCGCATCTCGCCGTTCGATTCGGCGGCCCGGCGTCACACGTCGTTTGCCTCCGTGTACGTCTGGCCGGAGCTGCCCGCGGATGCCGACATCGAGATCGACGACAAGGACATCCGCATCGACACCTTTCGGTCGAGCGGCGCGGGCGGGCAGCACGTGAACGTCACCGATTCGGCCGTGCGCATCACGCACCTGCCGACCGGGATCGTCGTCTCGTGCCAGAACGAACGGTCGCAGCATCGCAACCGCGACTCCGCGATGTCGGTGCTGAAGTCACGCCTGTTCGACCTGCAGCTCAAGGAGACGCAGGCCAAGCTCGATCAGATTGGCGGCGTGAAGAGCCAGATTGCGTTCGGCAGCCAGATCCGCAGCTACGTGCTGCACCCCTACCAGCTGGTGAAGGACCACCGCACCAAAGAGCAGGTGGGCGACGTCAACCGCGTGCTCGACGGCGACATCGACGTCTTCATCAAGACGTACCTGATGAAGAAGTCGAGCGGCACACTGGGCGAAACGGCCCCAGACGACGACGTTGACTGAGAGGCGCGGGACGCCGGCCGCGCCGAGGACCGGCCGCGCGGCCGCGCTGGTCGCGGCCGGGATGCTCTGCAGCCGCCTGGCCGGTCTCGTGCGCATCCGCGTGTTTTCGTACTACTTCGGGCTCGAGTCGGACGCGGCCGACGCCTTCAACGCTGCGTTTCGCATTCCGAACTTCCTGCAGAACCTCTTCGGCGAAGGCGCGCTGTCGGCGTCGTTCATTCCCGTGTACGCGGCTCTGGTCGCGCGCGGTGAGCGGCGCGCCGCCGATCGCGTGGCCGGGGCCGTGGCGTCGTTGCTCGCGGCCGCCGTCTCGCTCATCGTTCTCGCCGGCGTCCTGGCGACACCGCTCCTGATTTCCGCCATCGCGCCGGGATTTGCCGGCGCCAAGCGCGAGCTGACGATTGCCATCGTGCGCGTACTGTTCCCCGGGGCGGGACTCCTCGTGCTGTCGGCCTGGTGTCTGGGCGTGCTCAACAGCCATCACCGCTTCGTGCTGTCGTACGCGGCTCCCGTGATGTGGAACGCTGCGATGATCGCGACGCTCGTGGTGTTCGGGGCGCACACCTCGCTGCCGCATCTGGCCGTGATGCTGGCGTGGGGGTCGGTGGCGGGCAGCGTGCTCCAGTTCGCCGTGCAGGTGCCGGCCGTCTGGCGGGTCGCGCCCGACCTGCGGTTTGCGTGGGACATGAGTTCGGAACACGTCCGCATCGTGTCGAGGAACTTCGTGCCCGTGTTTATCAGCCGCGGCGTCGTGCAGGTGAGCGCGTATATCGACGCCCTGCTGGCCAGCTACCTGCCAACCGGCGCGCCCACGGGCCTCGCCAACGCGCAGCTGCTCTATACGCTGCCGATCAGTCTCTTCGGGATGTCGGTGGCGGCAGCGGAGCTGCCGGCCATGTCGCGGGTCGCCGGGGCGGACGGTGCGTCCGCCGACGCGCTACGGATCCGGCTCGACGCGGGCCTGCGACAGATCGCGTTCTTCGTCGTGCCATCGGCCATGGCGTTTCTCGCGCTCGGCGACGTCATTGCCGCTGCG
>JBEQUD010000242.1:0-5718 GCA_040349235.1 Acidobacteriota bacterium | reverse complement strand
CAGTCCGCGCCGGCTGCGAGACTGACGACCAGTTCGACGTCCTCCCCGAGGACCCTGCGCAGGAGACCTTCCATGTCACCGACGAGGATATTGCCACAGATAATCTGGGGCTCAAGAATCTGCATGCGACTGAACGCGAGCAACTGTTTCGTCAGCGACGCGGCACTCTGCCCGGCGTGCTGGATCTGCTGCACATCGAGGTACAGCGGATCGTCTGGTTGCAGTTGCTCCAGTGTCATCTCGGCGAAGCTCAGAATGGCGGTCAGCAGGTTGTTGAAGTCGTGTGCGACGCCTCCGGCCAACCGCCCTACCGCTTCCATCTTCTGCGCCTGACGCAACTGCTCTTCCAACAGGTGCCGGTCCGTCTGATCGCGCGCCACGGCGTAGACGATCTGGTTCTCCGGATCGACCTTCGAGTGCCACTCAATCCACCGGTACGTACCGTCGGCGGTTCGGTAGCGATTGTTGAAGTTGAAGGTCGTGCGCCCCGCGGTCAGTCGCTCGAACTCGCGCTGCGTCGCTTCGCGATCGTCCGGGTGCACGAAATCCAGGAACGGCGTGTGCTTCAGTTCGTCGGCGGAGTAGCCGAGCGCTTGCGACCACGCCGCGTTCGTGCGGATGAAATATCCGCTGTAGTTCGCGGTGCAGAGCATATCCGGCGACAGGTTGAAGATGTGGTCCAGTTCCTGCTGTGCCTGACGGCGCTGCGAGATATCCTCCACCACCGTGATGAAATACTTAGGGGCCCCGCGTGCGTCGCGGTGCAAACTGACGGTGACATTGGCCCAGAAGTAGCTGCCGGCCCTCCGACGAAAGCGCTTTTCGGCGGTATAGCGGTTCGCCGTCCCTGCCAGGAGGCCTGCACGATGCCGCGCACTCGCTTCGGCGTCGGACGGATGCACGAGCCCTGCGTAGTCGATCTCGCGGAACTGATCCGTCGAGCAACCCAGAAGGGCCCGCAGCGCGGCATTGACGCGCAGCCCACGGCCGTCGAGGCTGGTGTGGGCGATGCCCACGGGCGCCTCCTCGAACGCCGATTGGTACTCGGCTTCGCTGTCGAGCAGGCTTGTCACGACGCGCTGGCGCTCCACGGCGTAGCGCAAGGCCCGCTTGAGCAGCGGCGCGGTCACTTCGTCCTTGACGAGGTAGTCCACCGCACCCGCCGCCATGGCCTCGAGATCCGTTCCACCTCGGCTGTCGGCGGTCAGCATGATCGCCGGTATCCCAGCCCGCCGGACATCCCGTTCCTGCAGGAGTTCGACGCCGGTTCGGGCCCCGAGCCGGTAGTCGATCAGAGCCACATCGTGCTGTCCCGCCGACAGGCGTTGCAGCCCGTCTTCGAAGCTGCGCGCCCAGTCGAGTGTGACAAGCCAACTGCCGTCATGCGTGTCCGACAGCAATTCCTCGGTCAGCAGATACTGGTCGGGATCATCGTCGACGAGCAATACGCGCACCGGACCGGCGCCAGTCGCACTCACTGAGGCAATTCCACGATCTCGAACCAATAGCGTCCGATGCCCTTCATCACATCAACCAGCGCTGAGAAACTGACGGGCTTCGCGACGTACGAACTCGCACCGAGGTCGTAGCTGCGGCAAACGTCCTCTTCCGCGCTCGACGTCGTCATCACGATGACGGGGATTCGGCGCAGTTCCGGATCGTCCTTGATCTCGCGTAGCGCTTCCTGGCCGTTTTTCCTCGGCATGGAGAGGTCCAGCAGGATCAGGCCGGGGCGTGGGGACGTCGCAGGATCCGAGAAGGCGTTCCGATGATGCAAGTAGTCCATCAGCTCTTCGCCGTTCTGCACCGTGTGCAGATCGTTCAGCAGCCGGCTCTCGACGAGCGCATCCTGCGCGAGTTGCCGGTCTTCCTCGTCGTCATCCGCGAGAAGAATCGTGATGGGCGTCGGCGTGGTCATCATGGGGGTCCCTTGACTGGATCGGCCGGGCACCTCGCATCCGGCTAATTAAAGACCCTCTGGCGCGGCAAGGCAATCGATTTCTGACAGGAATGTCGCGACCCGGTCCTGGCCTACCCAGCGGCTGGAACGAACACGATACAAACGGGATTCGGGATCTCGGTCAGCGTCTGAACTAGCTCGTAACGACCCGTTTTGGCATCGACGCGGTTGATCGTGACCGAGGCGGAGTCCTGATTGGCCGCCATCAGGAACCTGCCAGACGGGTCCAGGGCGAAGTACCGGGGCACCTTCCCGCCGGTCGGCAAGTGGCCGAGGGGCGTCAGGGTCCCCGCGCGCCGGTCGATGGCGAAGAGCGCGAGGCTGTTGTCGCCGCGATTGGACACGTAGAGGAACCGCCCGGTCTGGTCGATTTGCAGCTCCGCCGTCCCGCTACGCCCGGTGAACCCCGCCGGCAGGGTGGAGAGCGTCTGCAGTTCCGTCAAGGCGCCGGTCGCTGCGTTATACGCAAACGTGGTGATGGTGGACCCCTGCTCGCCGTTGACGTAGGCGAACTGCCCGGACAGGCCAAACAGCACGTGCCGCGGCCCAAGGCCCGCCCGCATCTGCACGAACGGCGGATCCGTCGGCGCGAGCGTCCCGGCGCGCGGGTCGAAACGGTACCCGTAGACGCGGCCCAGGGGTGGATCGGGCGCGTAGACGAATTTGTCGTGCGGCGAAGGTCGGACCGAGTGCGCGTGCGGCCTGACGGGCGGCGTCCGGGGTTCGGGGTCGGGATGCTGCTGCACGGCGGTGGCCTCAGCCAGCCGACCGTCCGCGCCCACGGGCAGCACCGCGACGCTGCCGCTGCGGTAGTTCGCCACCAGCAGCGTCCGCCCGGCGCCGTCCATGGAGACGTAGCATGGCCCTTCGCCCTGCGACGAGACCTTGTTAAGCAACGTCAGCGCACCCGTCTTGCGGTCGATGGCGAACGCGCTGACGGTGTAGTGCTTACCGACCGCGTCTTCGCCGTCGTGTTCGTTGGCCGCGTACAGGAACCGGCCGTTCGGGTGCACCACGAGAAACGAGGGGTTGGGCGTTTCAGCCACGAGGCCGATGGACGTCGTGGCACCCGTCGATGTGTCCACACGATAGCCGTAAATCCCCTTCGCGGCTCCTTGCGTGTAAGTACCCACGTACATGAAGTAGCGCGAGCCGCGGTGGGCGGCGCGCGGTGACGATGACAGCGCGCCCATCACGACCAGTGCGGTGGCCAGGGCCCGGATCCGTGCGTTTCGCATGCGGGCCATTAGAGCCCCAGGCAGTCCACAAGGCAAGGGGGAAGAAGGGCGGGCCGAGAATCCACAACATCTCGATGCCTGGCACATGGAGCAGTACCAGTAGCGATCGGTGCTCACCAGCGATCGGCGCGTACATCAGCGCCTGACAAACTGACGCTGTGGCAAACAGCACGACCATCAGCGGCCAACTTGGTCCCGATTCTGATGTCATCGCTTCCGTCTGCTCTGCTACGTCCGCCTAACGATTAGCGCTGCGCCGCACCGCGCTCAGCCACGATTGCAGCTGAGCGCGGGTACGGCGCGGGACGCGCGAGCGGCCCGCGACGCGTCGGCCCTAGCGGCAGGTCATGCGTCGATCGTGACAAGTTGACTGGTCGATGTCGGTTCCGGCAACGGACGTCCCTCATCCCGTAGGCCTTCGACGTGGAACTCAATGGCCTCTCGAATGAGTGTCTCGACCTCCGCCTGAGATTCGGCGACCGCCACGCAACCGGGCAAGTCCGGCACGTAGGCTCCGAAGCTCGTCGGCCCGCGTTCGATGACGACCAAGTACTGCATAGCCCCGTACCTCACTTCTTCAAGCCCGCTTGTTTCAAGATGCTGTTGAGCGTCCCTGGCGGCAGTTCCAGGCTGGCCTTGCCCGCGACCGTTACCGTGCCGGGTTTCGTTGGATGGTGAAACTGCCGATGACTCCCCTTCTGACGAACCTGAAACCAGCCGTCAGCCACCAGACGCGCCAGCAACTCGTGAACCTTGAGGGGCATTCCCGTTTCCGATCAGATCCTACCGCGGGTTCAGCTCGTGGAGGGCACGTCGCGGCTCTTAGCGCGCAATCCCCGGCACGCCTCCGGTTCAGGGGTTGATTCCGTTTTCCGGGTGTGTTGTGAGCGCATAACTGCTCCTGAAGTGGACCGGCCTGCTCATTCGCAGCTAACCGCCTTGCAGGATCCACGCCCGTTGGCCGCGAACCCTCCGGTACGAGCGCTACGCGTTCACGTGAACCGCGAGGCATGCGGAAACGGCCCACAGCGACAGGCAAGCCAGCACCGTGGATCGGCGTCGTCACGGCTGGCGAGCAGGGCCCCCAACGGCGGGCGCACGGTAGACGACGCCTCCCTCCTTGTGACGATTCGCGTAGTAACCCAGAATTCCGCCCGCGACGGGCGCCCAGAAGAGAGCGCTTTCCTGCGCCTCGCAGCCACCACAATGGTCCGCGCTCAACCCGATGAAGAAAGCGAGACCAAACCCGACTGAGGCGCCGGCCACAGCCATGCCTGTCGAGCCATGACTACTGAGGGGCCGAACAATCTCAGCGATGTCGGGCCGTTCAAGCGCCTCCACGATCTGGCTGCGGTCGGCGATCTTGCGGTCTGCCTCGAAGACGCCGTCCACGCTGAGGCGCAGGTTCCTGTTGACGAAGACGCCGGCTGGAGCCGTCAACTGCTCCGGATGTTCTACGGACCACTTCAACAAGCCATGTTTTGCGCTGGTAGATCACAGCGCCGTCCAGGTTCAGGACGGTCAGGTGCGATCCGTCGGCCGCAACGAAATACCGCTTGACGGGCGCTGAGCCCTTACGCGTGACTATCACTTCCACACCGGGCGCAAGCACTCGTAGGCGCGACCACATCGGATCGTCGACTTCAACCTGCGGTTCCGACGCAAGTCGAACGGCCGCTGGGGCGAGCGCCGCCGTGATCGGACCAAGGGTCGCTCCCGCCTCAGCGGCTGTGCTCCACGCTGGCGCCACCAAAGACCCAATCAATGTCAGCGCAATCACCGACTTCATCATTCCTCCTCCGCCTTCGGTTGGCGGCCCGTTGTGTTCAGCGCGTCAAATCCTAGCGCACGTGTAGCGTAGCGGTCGTGCCGGACGGGGGCGGCCCTTCGAGCGCGCCGCCCTCCACTGTTCGGAAGCTGCGCTGAAGCGATTCATCGCGGCGACTTCCGTCCCCACGATCCGTAATGCGGAAATCCGGGATGTCGGTGCATGCCGTGATCAACCGTGGATGGCGAGAGCTGATAGTCGACGTGGAATCGTCCAGGGTACGAGCGGAAGCGCAGCTTCCCGGCGCGCGAGTGGGCCGCCGCCGGCCGGCACGACCGATACGCTTTTCACGCGACCTGCGAGGCATGCGGAAGCGGGCCGCCACGCGCACGCAAGCCACCGCCGGCGCGGCTGCCGACGCGGCTGCCGACGCGACTACTGCGGCTCTGCGTAGAACCGTCGGACGATAGCCGGGATGCCGCCCAAGCCCTTCGTGTCCGGATACTGGACGTCGAATTCGGCGGTCAGGATCTGCCCGGCCTGCTCTGCCGTCTTCCCCTGGGCCTTGAGCTGCCTCGTCCGCCACTGGAGCGCGCGGAACACCTCGCGCTGGCTTCTGATGAGCGAACCGTCGCGCACCGCGCCGTGGTTCGGCAGCACGATCTTCGGATGCAGCGCTTCCAGTTCGTCGATGACGTTCAGCCAGTTCGCCACGCTCGGCGTGCTGTCCGGCATCCCAGGGTACGACATGC
>JBEQUD010000216.1:0-3790 GCA_040349235.1 Acidobacteriota bacterium | reverse complement strand
CGCGCGAGCGTATCCTCTCCGAGTCGTGTCACATCCACCCCGTCGATGAGGATGGCGCCGGAGGTAGGCGCGTCGAGCCCCGCAATCAGGCCGAGCAGTGTGGATTTGCCGCTGCCCGAGGGCCCCACGACGGCCAGGAACTGCCCCGCGGGAATCGACAGCGTCAACGGATGGAGGATCGTCAGCGCGCCGTCCCCACTCGCAACCGTCTTGGAGACGTCTCGCAGCTCAATCATGGGCGTCTGCTCCAATGTCCGACGATGCTCCGCGCCGTGCGAGCGGCTCGAGCACGGCCCACACCGTGTCCGCGATGATGCGATCGCCTTCGGCGGTCGGGTGGATCCCGTCCTGCTGGTTCAAACGCGCGATGCCCGCGACCCCGGCCAGCAGGAACGGAACCAGCGGGGCGTGGTAGCGCGCGGCCAGTGTCGGATAGACCCGGTGGAACGCCTTCGTGTACTCCGGTCCCCAGTTGGGCGGGGCTTCCATGCCGGCGAGCACGACGACGATCCCCCGCTCGTTGGCGCGCTCGATGATCGCCGCGAGGTTCTTTTCCAGCTGGTCCGGCGCCAGCCCCAGACCCGCCGTCAGGCTGTCGCCGAGGACGACAATCCGCGGACGGGTGCCCGCAGGCGGTAGCGGCGGTGCGCTCTCGGCGACCGCGCCGCGGTCCACCTGGGCCGGTGTCTCGCGGCCCGCCGTGGGGCGGCCGGAGCCGCACGCGGCGGCGGCGACGATTCCGACCACGACCGTGAGACCCCTGCCAACCTGTCCGCGCGCCCGCATGTCCCATTATCATCTGAGGCCACCCGCGCGAGGCGCGAGCCAGACCGCCCGCCACGGCCGGCCGCCGTGGGTGGCGAGTGTCCGGGTTTATACTCGCGGCGTGGCTTCTCCGTTGCCCCGCGTGGCACTCGAGCGGGCAGGTGCCGCGCTCGAACGCGGGCGCGGCGGTGACGCGGCGCGTATCCTCGCGCCGCTCTTGAGGTCGTCGAGTCTGACGCGCGACGACGAGCTCGCCGTGCGGGCGGCGCTGGCCGAAGCGTGGCTCCTCGAAGACGATCTCGAGCAGGCGGCCGCCGCGCTGGGCCGCCTGCCCGACACCTTCCGCGACACGGTCGCCGCCATCTCGCTCTCGACGCTCTGGCGCCTGCACGGACGGCTCGTGTTCGTTCGCGGCGATCAGTCGCGGGCCATTGCCCTGCACGGCCGCGCCCTGAAGCACGCCGAGATCGCCCACGATTCGCGCGCCATCGGCCTCGCGCACTACGAGCTCGGACAGTGCTACCGCAAGGTGGGCGACGTCGCCATCGTTCGCGAGCACATCACCAAGGCCGCCTCGGCGCTGCATGCGGCTGGCGATCGACGCCACCTCGCCCTGGTGCACTCGCTGTCGGGGATTTCCCTGGCGGAAATCGGTCGGCACGAGGAGGCCATGGGCGCGCTGCGGCAGGCCGAGCGCCTGGCCGGACAGGTCCACGCCGACGACGTGCTGGCCACGGTGTGCGGCAACCAGGCGAACGTGATGATGCTCCTGCACCGCTACGATCAGGCCCTGGCCCTGGCCACCCGCAGTGTCACGCTGCACGAGGCGCACGGCTCGGGTCACGGACTCGCGATTGCGCTCGGCACCCTCGGCCAGATCTCGGTCCGCCTCGGGGATCTCGGACGGGCCGAGGACGCGCTCCGGCGTGCGCTCGACGTCCGGAGCCCGATCCAGTTCCACGAGACGACGGGCGCCGTCCTCGATACGCTGGCGCAGATCCACCTGATGCGCGGGCGCTACGACAGCGCCAGCGAGTATCTCGCGCGCGCGGGCGACGCGTACGGCGCCTATGGCCGGGAAACCAGCCGGTGGTACGAGTGGTCCATCCGTGTGCTCGGCGCCCGCCTGTCGCTGCGGCGTGGCGCGCTCGACGACGCCGTCGCGCAGGCGGACGAAATCCTCCAGGCCGGCGCGCCGCCGTTCGACGCGCTGCAAGCCAACCTCATCGCCGTCGAGGCCCTGACCGCGGCCGACCGGCTCGGGGCGGCCAACGAGCGTCTGGCTATCGCCGCGAGCACCCTCGACCCCAAGCTCGCACCCGCCGCGTGGGGTGAATTCCTGCGGCTGCGGGGCACGCTGCACGCGCGGCAGGGCAGCACCGCGGAGGCGTACCACGATTTCTCCCAGAGCACGGCGCTGCTCGAGATGCTCGGCGAGCGTTACCAAGCCGGGCTCAGCCACCTGGCGCTCGGACGTCTGGTGGCGCAGAGCGGCGCGCGTTCCATGGCCGAGCGTCATCTGGCGCAGGCACTGGCGGCCTTCGAGCAGCTGGGCGCCGACCGCGATGTGGCGGACACACGTGCCGCCCAGACCTTGCTCGACACCACGGCCATCCGGGACTACGTCATCACGGCGTCGGACGCCTCCGCGGACGACGCCATCGTCCGGCGGATCGTCGATGCCGCCGCCCTGCCGAATCTGCTCGGGCGGGAGACCGTGGCAACGCTGCAGGAGATCGCGGCCGCCGAGAGCGCCGCCGTCATCTTCGTCGCGCGCGCGGACGGTGGCATACGCGTCGTCGCCTCCGCCGGGTGCGACACCCCCGCCGCCACGGCACTCGCGCACGCGGCCGTACGGGAAGAGCCACAGGCCCCCGGCGCCGTCTTCCTCGAGCCGCTAGGACAGGACGCGGAGGGCGCCCGCTTCGCGCTCGTCACCTCGTCCCGTCCCCTGGGTCATCCGGCGCACCGGCGGCTGCGGATGGTGACCGCGGTGGCGCAGCAGGGCTTCGCCCTCTGCGCGGCCCGCGACCGCGCGCCGGTGTCGGACGGGACAGTAGACCGCTCCCTCGAACCGCTGTTGCCGGGTTTCCTGTCGGCCAGCGCCGCGATGGCGCACGTCGTGGAGCAGATTCAGCGGCTGCAGGGCAGCGATCTGACGGTCCTCATCACGGGCGAGAGCGGCACCGGCAAGGAACTGGTGGCGCGCGCCATCCACGTCGGATCGACACGGAGCGCTGCGATGTTCCTGCCCTACAACTGCACCACCACGGGCCGCGAGTTGGCGGACAGCCAGCTGTTCGGGCACCGCCGCGGGGCGTTCACCGGCGCGGTGTCGGACCAGCCCGGCCTGGTCCGCTCCGCCGCGGGAGGCACGCTCTTTCTGGACGAGATCGGGGACCTCCCCCTCGACGTCCAGCCGAAGCTGCTGCGGTTCCTCGAGCAACACGAGATCATGCCAATCGGCGAGACCCGTCCACAACGGGTGGATGTGCGTGTGCTTGCCGCGACGAACGCCGACCTCGAGCAACGGGTCGCCGAGGGCAAGTTCCGGGAAGACCTTTACTACCGGCTCAACGTCATCCGGATCCACGTCCCGCCCTTGCGCGAGCGGCGGGAAGAAATTCCGCACCTGAGCACGTTCTTCCTGCGCGAGGCCTGCGAACGCATTGGGAAGTCGGATATTCGGTTGAGCGAAGCGACCTTGGATGCCTTCGCGCAGCACTGGTGGCCGGGTAACGTGCGCCAGCTGAAGAACGAGATCCAACGCGCCGTCGCGTTGAGTCCTGCCGGTGGGACGATTGAGCCCGCCCACCTGTCGCCGGAGATCGGGGCCCCGCAGCTCCCTGACCTGACCGGCTCCGCCCGAGGCGCGGCGCGGGGCACCCGCAACCTTGCCGCGGCGGTGGAGCAGATGGAGCGGGAGATGATCCAGGAGGCGGTCGATCGTGCCTGCGGCAATATCTCGGAGGCGGCACGGGCGCTCGGGCTGACTCGTCGCGGCCTCTACTTGAAGCTTCGCCGG
>JBEQUD010000215.1:0-3023 GCA_040349235.1 Acidobacteriota bacterium | reverse complement strand
CGGATCGGCTTCCTGCGCCGAACCGGCACCGATGAAGGCCGCGACGAGCGCGTCGTCCTCGAAGCGTGCCTGACGCGGGATGCTCGTCACGCCTGACGCAATCTCCCGCCGCTCGGAACGGAGCCGGCTCGCCGCGAGTGCCGGGGTGATGTGCGGACCGCCGAACGGCCAGCCGCTCCCGATCGTGAGGTCCATCCGCAGGCCCAGTTCGTGCGCGCGCCGTGACGCGTAGGCGAGCGTGTCGAGGAACTCCGCCGACAGATATGGATAGTTGTGGAAGCCGCTCGAGGCGTCGTCCACCTCGAGCGGGTACACCACCGCCACCTCGAAACCGCCGATGCCGCCCTCCTTCATGTGGCGCAGCTCGGCGTCCAGTTCCTCGCGGGTCGCGGCGGGGCCGAACCACCACCAGCGCATCATGATGCGACTGTCGTCGGGCGGATCCCGGAACAGCCGCTGGACGTCGGCGATGCCAGGGGTGCGACCCGCTGTCTGACCCACAACCGCCGCGGCGCCGGGAGCACCCCTCTCGTAGATGGGGACCCCGTTCGCCCACCGCGGCATCGACGACGGGACGAGGCTGGGACGGCCAAGGCCGCTGACGACCAGCGCCAGGACCGACGCGGTCGCGAACACGCGCATCACGGCTGCGATCCTACCTCTGGCGGGGGGCGCGCGGCCGGCCAGTCGGCCGCGGCCAACGCGTGCCGCCCCATGCGCACCTGCTCGTCGAGCCCTTCGCTCATTGCAGGACTTGTAATTGTGCCGGATGCGTTCGCGGTGCAGAGTATGCTGTCCCGAAGCGGGCATCGACCGCTTCGAGGGGACAGATACGGCCATGGACGAACGCGCGCGGCGTCTGATCGAACGGCTGGGGCTCGCCCCCCATCCCGAGGGCGGCTACTACCGGGAGGTTTATCGCTCCACGGCGACGGTCCGTCCCGATGACGACCGCCCCCACCGGACCGCGGCGACCACGATTTACTACATGCTGATCGACGGTCAGCAGAGCCGGTGGCACCGCGTGCGCTCGGACGAGATCTGGCACTTCTACGGCGGCGATCCCCTCGACCTGTTCGTGATGCCGCCGACGCTCGACCGCGTCGAGCCTGTCGTGCTCGAGCCCGCCCATCCCGTTCACGTCGTGCCTCGCGAGTGGTGGCAGGCAGCCCGCCCGACCGGCGCCTACGGGCTCGCGGGGTGCACGGTCGCCCCAGGATTCGAGTTCGAGGACTTCTACTTCCTCGGCGACGACGTCGCGGCGGCCGGCATCTTTCGACAGCGCCATCCGGAACTGGCCTCGCTGATCTGAGCGCGACGACGGCCGCCCGACCGGGCGCCTGGGCCGCCGCGTGTCACGATGCGCAACCGCGCTCAGCACGTGGACCCTCGCCTAAAGTTCGGCCGCGAACGCGCCGACTAGGCCGGACAGGTGTCTTCCACAGAGAACATCGTCGTAAGGCAGTCCGAGGTGCTCGCGGGGCTCTCGTACGCACTCGACCTCACGGAGGGCCAGCGACCGGGCCATGCCGTCAGAAGTTGTCTCATCGGCATGCGCATCGCGGACGTCCTGAGCCTCTCCCACGAAGATCGTGCGGCACTCTTCTCGGCGCTGCTCATGAAGGACCTCGGGTGCTCGAGCAACTCCGCGCGCTTCGCCGCCCTGTTCGGCGCCAACGACCACGACCTGAAGGCCGACCTCACGCGCATCGACTGGTCGAAGGCGCTCGAATCCTTCCGATTCGTCGCCAGGAATGCGGCGCCCGGCCACTTCTTTCTGAAGCGCACGTGGCGTCTGCTGGCCGTCATGGCACGCGGGCCCGAGGGCGCGCGCGAAGTCGTCCAGACCCGCTGCGAGCGCGGCGCGGACATCGCACGCATGCTCGGCCTGGCCGACGCGACGGTCCACGCGATCCGTGCGCTCGACGAGCACTGGGATGGTCAGGGGCAGCCCTACTCCAAACGGGGCGAGGAGATTCCGCTGCTCGCCCGCGTGCTGGGACTCGCCCAGACGGTGGAAGTGTTCTTCACGACCTACGGCGTGCTGGCCGCCTATGACATGGCCGCGGCGCGCCGCGGGACGTGGTTCGACCCCTGCATGGTTGACGCGCTCTTTTCGATTCGCCCGGACGCGCCGTTCTGGCGGGACCTCGGCGGCGACGGCGACCTGCAGAAACTGCGCTCACTCGAACCCGAGGGCGACGCCGTTGTCGCCACCGAGGATCGCCTCGACGCCATCGCGGAGGCCTTCGCGCGCGTCATCGACGCCAAGTCCCCGTGGACCTATCAGCACTCGACAGGCGTGGCAGAAACGGCCGTCGCCATCGGGCAGCAGCTGGGGTTCGCGGCGCAGACACTCCGCGTCCTCCGACGGACGGCCCTGCTGCACGACCTCGGCAAACTCGGCGTCTCGAACCTCATCCTCGACAAGCCGGCCAAGCTGACCGACGACGAGTTCCGCGCGATGAAGCGGCATCCGGAGCACACCAGCCAGATCCTCGCGCGGGTGTCCTGCTTCGGTCCACTTGTCGAGAACGCCGCCGCGCATCACGAGCGGCTCGATGGACGCGGCTATCACCGCGGGCTCGATGGCGATCACTTGAGCCTCGAGGCACGCGTGCTCGCCGTGGCGGACATCTCCGACGCCCTCCGCAGTTCGCGGCCCTACCGCGCCGGACTGCCCGCGGAACGCGTGATTGACATCATGCGCCGGGAGATGGCCTCGGCGCTCGATCCGAGATGCGTCGAGGCGCTCGACACGGTGTTCAACGACTCCGCACTGCCGGGGCCGTCCCTCGTCCCCGCAGCCACGATCTTGACCTCCCTGGCGGAGGACTATGCCCAGGCCGCGTAGCGCGCGCTCGCAGCCACGAGGACATCGCGCCATGACTGACCGTACCGTCCGCGCCACCGCCACGCTCGTGTGGCTTCTCGTGTTCTGTCCGCTGCTGGCGGGCGCGGCCCACGGCCAGACACCCGCGCGCTCGCCGTTCGACGATCTGGAATTGTTCGCGGGACTCGAC
>JBEQUD010000153.1:0-11867 GCA_040349235.1 Acidobacteriota bacterium | reverse complement strand
AGCGCGCCGACACCGCCGCGCGTATCGAGGCACGGACCCTTGCGGCAGCCGATCTGGCCCAGCCTAGGCTCGAGGTCGAACGGCGGCGCGGGGATCTGCTCGTCGCCGAGGAGAAAGCGCTGCGCGCCGAACGCGCGCTCAAGCTGCTCCTCGCCGACGGTCCGGGCGACCCGCTCTGGGACGTGGCGCTCGCGGCCGCCGACGCGCCGGACGCGACGCCCGTGCCGGTCAGCCTCGCCGACGCGCTTGCCGATGCGATGCGCTATCGCCCCGAGCTCGCGGAACGGCGGGCGGAGGTTGCCGCCGAGGAGGCGAAGGTCGCGTTCGCCCGCGACAACATCAAGCCTCGGCTCGACGCGTACGCGTCGGTCGCGCTGCGCGAGCTGGCAGGCGACCGGCACGACGACATCATCAGCCTGCCGGGCCTGGTTCCGACGCTGCCGAATGGCCTCTATCCCGACGCCTCGGCGGGCGTGGTGTTCGACGTGCCCCTGGGCCGGCGCGCGGCACGTGGCGCGCTCGGTGCCGCCGCGGCGGATCACCGGCAGGCCGTCGCCGCGCAATCCGACACCGAAGACCGAATCGCCGCGGAAGTTCGCAATGCCGCGACGGCGATCGATACAGCCGCCCGCCGGCTCGAGGCCGCAAGGGCCGGCCTGGACGCCGCCGGCACCCAGCTGCGCGCCGAACAGGACCGGTTCGGCGTCGGGGCCAGCACCAACTTCTTCGTCCTGACGCGCCAGAACGACCTGGCCATCGCGCAGCTGGCCGAGAACTCCGCGCTCACCGACTTCCAGAAGGCCCGCAGCGAACTCGCCCGTGCCACGGGCACGCTGCTGCGCGACCGCGGCATCCAGCTTGGCACTTCACCCGCAGAGAGATGAGGACCGACATGACACGAACACTGTGGCTTCCGCTCGCGCTCGCCTGCCTTGGCGTGGGCTGCGCGCCAAAACAAGATCCCTCGCAGATCGATCTGAACGGGCGGCTCGAAGCGCCGCTCGTGGACCTCGCGCCGAAGGTGACCGGGCGCGTCGTCGAAGTGCGCGTCAAGGAAGGCGAACGCGTCAAAGCCGGCGACCTGCTCATCCGGCTGGATCTTGGCGACACGGCGCTCGACGTCGACCGGCGCCGCCACGGGGTGGAATCGGCACGAGCGCGCCTGCAGGACCTGTCGGTCGGCAGCCGCCGCGCCGAGATCGCGGCGGCCGAGGCCGAGCTCGCGGACCGGCAGGCCACGCTCGCCCTCGCCGAGCGCGAAGCGCAGCGCCAGGCCACGCTCCTGTCCAAGCAGGCGGGCGCCGAGCGCGACTACGACCGCGCGAAGACGGACGTGGATCGGGCATCCGCCGCCGTGCGGATCAGCGAGGAGCGCCTTGCGCTGACGCGCGAAGGCTTCCGCCGCTGGCAGACGGCGCAGGCGCGCTCGGATGTCAGCCGTGCCGAGACTGAACTGCGGCAGTCAGAGGTGGTGGCGCGCGAGCGCAACATCGTCGCCCCGGCGGACGCCGTCGTCACCCACCGCATGGTCGAGCCCGGCCAGCTGCTGGCCGCCGGCCAGATTGGGATGACGCTGGCGCTGACGGATCGCCTCTACGTCCGGACGTTCGTGCCCGAGACCAAGCTCGGCCTCGTGCGCCAGGGGCTGACGGCGCGCGTGACGGTCGATGCGTTTCCGGGACAGGTCTTCGAGGCGACGGTTTCCGAGATCTCGCCCAATCCCGAATACACGCCGAAGGTGGTGGAAACGCGGGCGGAGCGCGTGAACCTTGTCTACGGCGCCAAGGTCGATCTGCGCGCCGGCTGGGGTGCGACACTCGTGCCCGGGCAGCCGGCCGAGATCCAGGTCCAGACCAGCGGAGCCCCGGTAGTCGCCACGGCGGCCCGCCGCTAGGAACGCATCATGATTGCCGCACACGCCCTCAGACGCGTCTTCGGGAAGACGGTCGCGCTCGACGACATCACCCTCACCATCGAGACCGGCGAGATGTTCGCGCTCATCGGTCCCGACGGCGCGGGCAAGACGACGTTCTTCCGGATCGCGGCCGGGCTGCTCGCGCCGTCGAGCGGCACGATGCGCAACGAAGGAAGCGGGTCGTTTGGGTTCGTGCCGCAGCGCTTCTCGCTCTACCAGGATCTCTCGGTGGACGAGAACCTGGTCCTCCGCGCGCGGCTCTACGGCGTCCCCGCCGCGGTCGCCAGGAAACGGGCGGCGGAACTCCTCGCCAGGGTCGGGCTCGATCGTTTCGGCGCGCGGCTGGCCGGCGCGCTGTCGGGGGGCATGAAGCAGAAGCTGGCGCTCGTGGCAGCGCTCCTCATCGAGCCGAGGCTGCTGCTGCTCGACGAGCCCACGACGGGCGTGGATCCGCTGTCGCGGCGGGAGTTCTGGGCGACCCTGCACCAGCTGCACCATCAGGGGCTGACCGTCGTCGTCTCCACGCCGTACATGGACGAGGCGGCGTATGCGACGCGGTTGGGGTTCCTCCACCACGGACGGCTCCTCGCGTGCGGCCGCCGCCAGGACGTGATCCGGTCGTATTCGAGGACGCTCGTGGAGGTCAGCAGCCACGAGCGGGTCGCGGTCCGCAGTCGGCTCGCGTCAGTGCCCGAGATCGACGACGTGTCCCTCTTCGGGACCGTGCTGCACGTGCGCGGCGCGGCGGGGGTCGGCGACGCGCTCGTCGGCCTCGTCCGGCGCACCCTCGCGGACATCGTCCCCGCCGAGCGGGTGCTGCGGATCGAACCCTCACTCGAAGACGTGTTCGTGTTGAACGGCGACATGGCTGATGGCCCCGCCGGCGAGGGGCGTGCGGCATGAGCGCCGACGCCCTCATCGAGGTGCGCGACCTCACGCGCCGGTTCGGCGCGTTCGTCGCGACCGACCGTGTCAGCTTCGACGTACCGAAGGGCCGCATCTTCGGGTTCCTCGGACCGAACGGATCCGGCAAGTCCACGACCATCCGGATGCTGGCGGGCCTTCTGCTGCCGACGAGCGGCCGCGTGACGGGCTTCGGCGGCCTCGACGTCGCGCGCGACACGGAGGCCTGGAAGCAGCGGATGGGCTACATGAGCCAGAAGTTCTCGCTCTACCTCGATCTCACGGTCGAGGAGAACCTGCGCTTCTTCGGCGCGGTCTATGGCCTGATGCCCGCGCCGCTCGGTGCCCGCATCGCGGATCTCGCCGCGCGCCTCAGGTTCGCACCGCTGCTCCGCAGCCTGACGGGCGCCCTCTCGACCGGCCAGCGGCAGCGCGTCGCGCTCGCCGCCTCGCTGCTGCACGAGCCCGAGCTCCTCTTCCTCGACGAGCCGACCGGCGGCGTGGACCCGCGCGGCCGGCGGATGTTCTGGGAACTGATCTACGAGCTCGCCGCGGCGCGTGGGATGACGGTGCTCGTGACGACCCACTACATGGACGAGGCGGAGCAATGCGATCGGCTCGCCTTCATCCTGAACGGCCGCATCATCGCCGAGGGCGAACCGGACACGCTCAAACAGGACCTGCGTGGCCGCATCTACGACGTCACGCCGGCGAAGGATCCGTTCGCGGTCCTGCCCACGGCGCAGGCCAACGCGGCGTTCGAGGATGCCTACTTGTTCGGCGCGAACCTGCGGCTGGTTGCCGCCACCGGCGCGACGGGGCCCGCGGCGCAGCGCGCCGCCGCGTTCGGTCCCTCGCGTGCGGCCGATCCTTCGCTCGAAGACGTCTTCGTGTCCCTCGCCCGCCGCCAAGCGGCCCTGGAAAAGGTGCTGTCATGAAACGCCTGCTCGCCCTCACCTGGAAAGAGTTCCTGCAGCTGAAGCGCGACCCCCTCACGATCCGGATGATCGCGATGGTCCCCATCATGCAGCTGCTCATCTTCGGCTACGCGATCAACTACGACGTCAAGCACCTCACGACCGTCGTGCTCGACGAGTCGCGGTCCTACGACAGCCGCGAGCTGGTCGCCAAGATGGTGGCGAGCGAGTACTTCGCGGTCGTCGGCCGCGTCGATTCGCTCGACGCCCTGCAGCACGCCGTGGATTCGGCGCAGGCCTCCGTGGGCCTCGTCATCGACCGGGATTTCGGCAAGGACCGCCACCGCGGGGCGCCGGCGCGTGCGCTGCTCATCGTCAACGCGTCCGACTCGACGACCGCGAACCAGGCGATGAGCACCGCGGCCGGCATCGGCAACGGCATCTCGGTGCAGAGCCTCAGCCAGCGCGCCGGCTGGCGCGGGGACGGGCTCCCGATCGACGTCCGGATGCGGCCCTGGTACAACCCCGAGTTGAAGACCGCCAACTTCATCATCCCGGGCCTCATCGCCATCGTGCTGACGTTCACCTTGATGCAGTACACGGCGACGAGCATCGTCCGCGAACGCGAGTTCGGCACGCTCGAACAGCTGCAGGCCACGCCGCTCACCCGCACGGAGCTCATCATCGGGAAGATTCTGCCGTTTCTCGTCATCGGCTACGTGCAGCTCTCGATCCTCGTGCTGATGATGCGGTTTCTCTTCGACGTGCAGAATCAGGGCAGCACGGTCGCCCTGTATCTACTGACCGGGCTGTACATCGCGGCCGTGCTCGGCCTCGGCATCCTCATCTCCACGCTGGTGCAAACCCAGATGCAGGCGTCGCAGCTGTCGATGTTCTTCGTGCTGCCCTTCGTGTTCCTCTCCGGCTACGTCTTCCCGATCGACGGCATGCCGCCGTTCTTCCAGTTCCTGGCGAAGCTCGTACCGGCCAACTACAGCATCCAGATCCTTCGAGGCCTCATCCTGCGCGGCGCCACGGTCGCGCAACTCTGGAATCCCATCGCGTGGCTGGGCATGTACACCGTGGCGATCATCAGCCTCGCCGTCGCGCGGTTCAAGAAGACCGCGGAGTAGCACCATGTATCTGCACCCTTATCTTCCGGCGGCGATCCAGGCTCCGGTGGCGATTGCGGAGCTGGCCCTTGGCGGCGTGATTCTCGCCGTCTGGCTGGCCTTCGCGACACTGAGCGCGACGGGCTGGGTCCTGCAGATCGCCATCGACCGCGGCTGGGTGGACTGGCCGCCGCCGAACACCACGCTTGGCTGGCGCGCGGGCCGGCCCGCGCACGAGCCGCGCGCGGGGGACCCGCGGCAGCGGTGGCAGCACGTCTGACGCGTGCGCGCCACGGCCGGCGCACGGCCCTTGACGCCCCCCGGCCCGGGTGGAATACTCCGCGAACCGTGAGACACCTTGTTCCATTCGGCCTCCTCTGCATGGCGGGCGGCTTCGTCGCCGGCTACGCCGCAAGCCCGCGCACGACCGTCGCGGCCCAGGGCCAGCCCGCACCCGCCGCCGAACGCGGGGGATCGATTCCCGGGCCCGCGGCCTCGCGCATCCAGGACGGGCACGCCTACGTCATCTCGGCGGACGAGCTCCGACAGAAATTCCCGCCGGCCGACGCGACGGGCCACGTCGCGCCGTCGAACGCCTCTCCTGATCTGGGCTGGGATCCCATCTACTCGCTCGCGCTGCTGCGGAGCACGTACTTCGAACCGGCGGTCAAGAGCGCGGACACCGGCAACATGGTGCGCTGGGGTGTCTTCTCGGGCGACAAGTCGGCCTACGACGCCGAGATGCACGAGCAGAAGGCGCAGCTCTACATCATCACCGCCGGCACGGGGCAGGTCACGCTCGGCGGCAAGCCGCCCGTCGAGCACAAGCCCATCGTCAACGGCCAGCACCGCGGGGGTCCACTCGGGGTTGCCGAGGGCGCAACGGCGCACCGCGTGAAGGCCGGCGACATCGTCGTGGTGCCCACCTTCGCCTGGCATCAGGCGCAGGCGGACCCGGGCCAGACCCTCACCTACGTGAAGGTGGACATCCTGACGCCGCGGCTGTTGCCGTAGCGCCGGCCACCCATCAGCGCCCGCCGCTGTCCACCACCGCGGCATCAGTCCGGAGGAGAGCTCCATGCGTCCAAATCCCACCACGTTCGCGGTCGCGGCAACCGCGGCCGTGGCAACGGCGGTCATCGCAACGGCGGTCATCGCAACGACTGTGTCGCTGCTGCCCGTCGAAGTTCGTCTCTTCGCGCAAGGCGCGGGCAACGGCGCGGCAACGCCGGCGGCGCTCGCCCCGAGCGCGATGAACAACCCCTACCACCTCGTGACGAACTGGCCGCACCTGGGCGACATCAAGCCTGGCGCCGCGATTGGGATTCTCTCGGACGGCAAGGGTGGCGTCTGGCTGCAGCACCGATCCGTCCCTGGCGTTCTGCACATCAACGCCGCGGGCAACATCATCGACAAGTGGGACGTCACGTTCTCCACCGCGCACGGGTTCTGCCGGGACGGCGACGGGAACTTCTGGGTGCTCGACAGCGGGCCGTTCACCGACGCGCCGGACGCCGGGGTCAAAGGGAATCAGGTCTTCAAGTACACGCCGGCCGGTAAGCTGCTCTTGACCATCGGCAAGGCGGGCGTGTCGAAGGCCGGCCCCGACACCTTCCTCCAGCCGAGCGCGTGCGTGGCGACGCCGGGCGGCGACATCCTCATCGCGGACGGCCATTGGAGCCGCCCTTCTGGCGGCCCCCAGGACGGCGATCGCCTCGTGCTGTACAGGAAGGACGGCACGTTCCTCAAGTCCATCGGCAAGCAGGGGTCGAGGCCCGGCGAGTTCATGGGGCCCCACGGCCTCGCCTTCGATTCGAAAGGCCGACTCTTCGTCGCCGACCGTTCGAACAACCGCATTCAGATCTTCGACAAGGACATGCGCTACCTCGACGAGTGGCGCCAGTTCGGACGGCCGAGCGGCATCCAGATCCTCAAGGACGACACGCTTGTGGTGTCGGATTCGGAATCGACCTTCGGCCAGTTCAAGCCCGCCGAGCTCGGCCCGGTCAGGCCCGGCGACTACACCGTGGACTGGGCAGGGTTCTACAAGGGCATCCCCCGCAACGCGGGCTGGCGGAACGGCATCCGCATCGGCAGCGCCAGGGACGGCTCGTTGAAGTATTTCATCCCGGACGTCCTGGCAGAAGGCCTCGGCGCCGATGATTTCGGCAACGTCTACGGGGGGCTCACGACCGGGTGCGACGTCAGCCCTTCTGGGGGGTGCCTGCAGAAGTGGACCCTCAAGGCGGCGCGATGACGTCCGCTGCGCGGCGCGCGACGCGCGGTGTGGCCCAGCTCGCGTGTGTGCTCGTCGCTGCAACCGTGGTGCTGTCGGGCCAATCCGGCGCCGGCGCGGGCGAATGGCGCACGTGGGGCGGGGATCTGGGCAACACGCGCTATGCCCCGCTCGACCAGATCAACGCCGCCAATTTCAACAGCCTCGAAATTGCCTGGCGGTTCAAGACGGACAACCTCGGCCCCAAGCGCGAGTTCAACTTCGAGTCCACGCCGCTCGTCGTCAAGGGCGTGCTCTACTCGACGGGCGGCAGCCGGCGCGCCGTCTTCGCGCTGGACGCCGCCACCGGCGAGCAGCGCTGGGTGTACAGCCTGGATGAAGGCAAGCGCGCGGACAGCGCGCCGCGCAAGCTCTCGGGACACGGCGTCGCGTATTGGACCGACGGCGCCCTCGAGCGGATCTTCTACGTCACGATCGGGTATCAGCTGATCGCGCTCGACGCGAAGACGGGCCAGCCCGTCCCCTCCTTCGGCACCAAGGGCATCGTGGACCTGAAGCGCGACGACGACCAGGCGATGGATCTCGTCACGGGAGAAATCGGCCTGCACGCCACCCCGGTCGTGTCGAATGGGGTCGTCATCATCGGTGCGGCGCATCAAGGCGGCAACAACCCCGAGAGCAAGACGCACGTGAAGGGCTACGTCCGCGGGTTCGACGCGCGCACGGGCAAGCGCCTGTGGATCTTCCACACCATCCCCCGGCCTGGCGAGTTCGGGACGGACACGTGGGAAGGCGACGCAGCGTCATACACGGGCAACGCCGGTGTGTGGACGCAAGTCGCCGTGGACGAAGACCTCGGGCTGGCGTACCTGCCGGTCGAGTTGCCGACCGGCGACTACTACGGCGGTCATCGGCCCGGCAACGGCCTCTTCGGCGAAAGCCTGGTCGCGGTCGATGTCAAGACCGGCAAGCGGAAGTGGCACTACCAACTGGTGCACCACGGCGTCTGGGACTTCGACCTCGCGTGCCCGCCGGTGCTCGCCGACATCACCGTGCAGGGCCGGACGATCAAGGCCGTCGCCGAGGCGAGCAAGCAGGGGTTCCTCTACGTCTTCGATCGCGTGACGGGCGAGCCCGTGTGGCCCATCGAGGAGCGGCCGGTGCCGCAATCCGACGTGCCCGGCGAGAAAACGAGTGCCACGCAGCCGGTGCCGACCAAGCCGCCCGCGTACGACCGGCAGGGCGTCTCCATCGACGACCTGATCGACTTCACGCCGGAGCTCCGCGCTGAGGCCGTGGCGCTGGTGTCGAAGTACCGCATCGGCACCCGGATGTTCTCGCCCCCGTCGGTGAGCAAGCCCGATGGCCCGTTCGGCACGCTCGTGATGGGCGGCCAGGGCGGCGCGAACTGGCCCGGCGGGTCGTTCGACCCCGACACCCACATGTTCTACGTGTACTCGCACACGTCGCTCACCTCGCTCGGGCTCACGAAGCCCGACCCGAAGGCGTCGGACATGAACTACGTACGCGACACGGGCAACGAGGAAACGAGTGGGGGAAGCCGAGGCGGCCTGTCGATTCGCGGCCTGCCGCTCGTGAAGCCGCCGTACGGGCGCATCACGGCCATCGATCTCGACAAGGGCGAGATCGCCTGGCAGATTCCGCACGGCGAGACGCCCGACAACATCCGGAATCATCCCGCGCTGAAGGGCCTGACGATTCCGCGCACGGGCCGCCTGGGCCTCATCGGGACGCTCGCCACGAAGACGCTCGTCATCGCCGGCGAGGCTGGATTCTTCACGACGCCGTCCGGGCAGCGCGGCGCCATGCTGCGCGCCTACGACAAGTCGACGGGAAAGGAAGTCGGCGCGGTCTACATGCCCGCGCCGCAGAGCGGCTCGCCGATGACGTACATGCTCGGCGGCCAGCAGTACATCGTCGTCGCCGTCAGCGGCGGGAACTACTCGGGGGAACTGCTCGCCTTCAGGCTGCCGAAGTGAACCTCCTATGAAGCCAGCGGAATCCGCAACGCTCTCTGAACACCTCCTGCGAGAAGCTCAGTGCTTTAATTTCTTTCCGCATCGCGTTTATAGAACGAAAGTCAACCTCGCGACCCAGGTGTGGCTGGAACGTGCTATCGCCAAGCTTGTCGAGTGGCGAAAGACTTTCGCACCGCAGGCTAACGGCAGCGCGGAGGCTGACCAATTCTGGACATCCGAAGTGATGCTCGACCAGATGTACTCCAGGGTCTTACTTCAAGAGGTTCCGAACTTCGTGAAACGCACTCAAGCGCTAAGGGCGCTCACTCTATCTGGAATTTCGAACGCCGAGTATTTCGTATATCTTCGAGAGGCCGCACATTGCTACATATCAGGCCTTCCCCAAGCTGCCATCGCGCTATCGCGCGCTGCCGTCGAAAACCGCCTAAAGGGAGTGTGCGCGAAGACAATAATCGGCCGTAGCGCGGTTGATGACCATGACCTGAAGGCCCTGATTGATATTGCTGCGCGCCATCGGATCCTATCGAAACGGGGCCAAGAACTTGCCCACTCAGTTCGCAAGGCCGGCAACGATGTGTTGCACGACAAGCCGACGAACGTGGAAGATGCGCTTCGTGTCGTGGAGGCAGCCCGCGACATCATCCAGCTGCTTCATGGGAAATAGATCGCGGCCCAACTAATGACGGCGGGGCGAGTGACCCAGAAGAGGAGATCGCCCACGCAGGTCCTTCCAAGGCGCGTCTGTGCGCAGAGAATCCAGAGTAGACGCGGGGTTCGCATCGCACTCGGCCGCGCCCCTCGTATCGCACACGAGGTTTCGCCATGACTCGGTCGGATCCTTACCGGCGGGGGTAGGCCAGGCCGCCGGTTTTCGTTCATTGTCCGGTTTCGGGACTTATCAGATTGCTTTTGGCATGTTCCTTCATCAGCCAATCGACTTCCCACCTAATCGACGCTTGTTCCTTAAGCTTCTTGTTAAGGAACACAAAAACCCAACAGATTGCCCCGGCCAGCAACGCCGTTGCACCAACGCCCGTCGTTATTTCGTTGGCGAATGGGTGGACGCTCTCTGTCCATTGATCGCATGAGAAGTACGGTTGGTAGTTCTCGCTGTCGGTGTGGCCGCGTGCGCACACGTGTGTGAGCTCGAAATGGGTAGTGGCTGTCAGAAACAGCAAGATGCCAGCAGCGACGAACAACTTGGTCAATGGGCGTTCGATGAGTGCGACGCCGACTCCGACAATGCCGAACAGAAGCGCGCAAGCCGACAAACGAAGGGCAATGAAGGCGCCCACGGTGAAATCCACAAACGGCTCCTTTTTTTGACTTTGGCCCTTATCACCGGGAACACCCGTTGACGCGTGGGGTCACTCAGCGAGGGTTAGGAAAACGTGGCGATTCTATGACAAGGCAAGACATCGTCGAGCTCGCGCCTTGTGCAGCCCGGGAACTCATTGCCCCGTATCCGTCGATTCTGACGCAACCGTATCGTGGCTGACTTGAGGCAGACGGATGTCCGCATCGGGGAGGCGCTGGTAGCGCTGCCGCAGAAGCCGGCTCGGCATCGACGGGTGGCGGCGGGCGACTACACGGTACGTTGCGGGTCAACGGACAGGTGACCATTCGCCCGTTCCGCCCGAGGCTCGCTACAGAAACGGGTTGACGACCTTCGGAGTGCCGAGTTCTAACCCCGGAATGTCTTCCGAGTACAGCGTTTCGATGCCTGCTTCGACGCAGGCAGACAGAATCATCGCGTCCCAAAACGACACGCCGCGATCCAGGTGTAGTTCCCGGGCATGGTCGAAAACCGCTGCGGTCGGTTGAACCAGGGGGAACAATGCCTGAAAGTCTCGGACGCGGCCCCACGCGTCCGATGCAGTGAAGCCCTGCGCGGCGAGTTTGCGCGACGCCGCTACGAATTCGCAGGCCACCTGCCACAAAAGCACGCCGTCGGTAGATCGCTCGATGAGGTCGGAAGCCTGCTTCTGCCGTTCTACGTTGGATCGGTCACACGCGTAGATGAGGATGTTCGTATCAAGAGCGATCATGCAACTCAGCTCGCGTGGGCAAGGGCCCGTTTGAGAAGAACTGCATGCTGGCGATCCCAGCCTTCAAACGAGCCAACGCCGCGGCACGGTCCGCAGGTTGCTCGTCGAGTGATTCGACTATGATCCGCACGCGCTGCTCTTCGCGGAGGTCGAGTTCCGCGGTGGGCTTCAGAACGCCGCGGGTGTAAATGGCTTCGGTGATCTGAGTCATAGTCTGGGGCCCGCCATCAGGATAGCGCAGGTAGCGCAGGACCGCACCGGGAACCGCCGCGTGCCCACCGCTACGGCTTGAAGACGAACCCCCGCGGCGTGGGCTTCCAGTCCGTCTGCGAGGGATCGTAAGCCGCCCGGTTCGGCATCTTCACCTGCGGCAGCGTCTTCGCGTCCATCACGTCGGTTTCGCCGATGATGCCGTTCCGGTACAGCACGAAGGCGGTGACCGCGTACACTTCGTCCGGACTGAGCCACCCTGCCTGATCGAAGGGCATCGCGCGACTGATGAAGTCCCACAGCGACGGGGCAAACGGCCAGAGGCTCGGCGGATAGTAGGCCGCGATGCGCGTCGGCAGCTTCTCGCCGGGTTCGTACACGAGGCGCGGCCCGGGCCCTTCCTTGCCGTTTGGGCCGTGGCACACGGAACACCGCCGCTCCGAGAACACCTTCGCGCCTTGTTGCGCGGTGCCACGGCCTGGCGGCAGTTCCTTGCCGTCTGGGCTGATGGAAATGTCCATCTCGT
>JBEQUD010000150.1:0-4121 GCA_040349235.1 Acidobacteriota bacterium | reverse complement strand
TACGCGTCGTAGTAGCCCGCGCTCAACACGTAGGTGCCGAGCATGATGCGCCGCTTGACTTCACGGCCGAAGCCCGCCGAGCGGCTGTGCCCGTACATCGCGCGGAGCGTCAGGTCGTCCCCGGACCGGAACCCGTACCGGACGCCGTCGTAGCGCGCGAGGTTGGAACTGGCTTCCGCGGTGGCGACCAGATAGTAGACCGATGTGGCGTGCTTCGCATGAGGCAGATCGATGTCCTGCAAGGCCGCGCCGCGTCCGGCGAGGGCCCGCAGGGCCTCGTCGAACGCCCGGGCCACGTCGGTATCGACGCCGCTCTCGAGCAGCCGACGCGGCACGCCGATGCGCACCCCGCGGATGTCACCGGTCAGGGCCGCGGTGTAGTCCGGCACCGGTCGGGTCGCGCTTGTCGCGTCGGCGGGGTCCGCGCCTGCCAGGACGCCGAGCGTCAGCGCGGTGTCTCGGACGGTGCGGGTCATCGGCCCGATCTGATCGAGCGACGAGCCGAACGCGATGAGCCCGTACCGCGAGACGCGCCCGTAGGTGGGCTTCAGCCCGACGATGCCGCAGAAGGCCGCGGGCTGCCGGATGGACCCACCCGTATCCGAGCCGAGCGCGAGAGGGGCCATGCCGCCTGCGACGGCCGCCGCGGAGCCGCCGCTCGACCCGCCAGGCGCGCGATCGAGCGCCCATGGGTTGTGCGTGGGACCGAACGCGGAATTCTCGTTCGAGGAACCCATCGCGAACTCGTCGCAGTTGGTCTTGCCGATGATGACGGCGCCGGCGGCTTCGAGCTTCGTGACGACCGTCGCGTCGTAGGGCGGCACGAACGTCTCGAGCATCCGCGAGGATGCCGTCGTGCGGATACCGCGCGTGCACACGTTGTCTTTGACGGCGACCGGTACCCCGACCAGCGGTTGGTCGCGCCAGCGGCCCGGATCACGGTCGATTGCGGCCGCGCGGGCGAGCGCGTGGTCGATGGTCACGGTGTTGAAGGCATGTAGCGCGGGCTCGCGCGCCTCCACGCGAGCCAGGGCATCTCGGCAGGCGTCGCTCGCGGTTGTCGCGCCGGCCCGGACGGCATCGCGAATGTCGGTGAGGGTCGGTGTCGTGTTCATCCAATGACTCGGGGAACCCTGAAGAGCGTCGCGCCCCTGGGGCGATCGGGTGCGTTGGCCAGCACCGCCTCCCGGTCCAGCGAGGGCGCGACCTCGTCCGTCCGGTCCGATGGATGGTCGGCCAGCACGCCGGCGGTCGGCGGAATGCCGCTGGTGTCCACCTGCTGGATTTCGTTGGCGTACGCCAGGATGTCGCCGAGCTGCCGCGCGAACAGGTCCATATCCGCGGCGCTCAGATCCAGATGGGCGAGCGCGGCGAGCGCAGCGATGTCCTTGTCCGTGAATCCGTCGGGCATGGCAAATGCTAGCCCGAAACCGCGCAGCCGCGCTAAGGCCCCCGAGGGGAATAGGCTTCGACGCGGATGGTGACGGCCAACCGGTCAGCGGTGGGCGTCGGTCCGTGCACCGACCAGAGCCCCGGCGCAAAGCGCATGTCGCTCAAGACAACCGCAGTCATACCGTCGCTCGGGGGCAATACGCGCGCGTCGGGAAACCGAGCAAACCCCAGGAACGCCCGCCCGGCGGGCGTTGCCGCCGCGCGGAAGACGGCGGGCGACCACTCGTTTGGCCACTCTGCGACGGGCGTGGTCGCGCGGTCCGATGCTCGGGCAAGCAGGTTCAGTTCCTGAATCTGGTACGCGTTCGAGCGCCTGACGACGATCCGCCAGCGGAACGGGGACACCAGGGTGGGGAGCGCTGCCACGTCAACCAGGCAGCTCGGGCGCTCACCGCGGGGTTCGGAGTGTTCCGCGGGCGGCAGCGGCCAGACTTCCATGATGGCGCTCGCGGGCGCGGGTACGCACGCCGGCGTCGCCGCGAACAGGTCTCTGGCGCGGCTGATGGCCGTGTGGTGGGCCGCGGCCCTCAGACCATAGTCGCCGACCATCATCAGTAGCGCGATCGACGCCTGCCTGCGTCGTGCCGCCGGCGAATGACGTCGGAAGAGCAGGCTCGCGCCGAGCACCGCCAACAGATATGCGTCCACGATGGGCATCCAGTCCACCGAGAACCACTGCCAGTTGAACGGACTGAGCAGGCGTGTGCCGTACGAGGTCGGCATGTCCATCAGGATGTGCGCCGACACGCCGAGGACGGATAGCAGGAGCAAGGCCGCGAACGACGCGCGGGGGTGCGCGTCGTCGGTCGGCCCAGGCGGCGTGCGGGCGGACCGGCGGCCGTAGGCCCACACCGCCACAGCCGCGGCGAGCCCCAGACCGAGGACGCCAATCGGTCCGTGCGTAGGGCCCCGGTGCAAGGCGAGGTAGTTCGCGCCGCCCCCGACGGCGGTGACGATGTCCCGGTCGGGCGCATTCGACGCGAGCACGAGGGCCGCGGTCGCGCCGTGGCCCTGCCGACCGAGTCGCGTGCGCGCCAGGGTGAGCGCGAACAGCGTGTGCGTGAGGTTGTCCATCCGAGGTGGCGCGCAAGAGAGCTGATCGCGTAAAAGCGCGGGAGGGAAGCAATTTGCCGGCCCGAGGATATTAGGATCTTAAGGATGCTAGGATCAACCGGGATTCCGTGAAGCTCCACGCCATTGCCGACCGTCTACAGTGCCGTCTTGAGGGAGACGGCGACCTCGAGATCCGACGGGTCGCGGGCATCGAGCACGCGGAACCCGGCGACCTGACGTTCCTGGCCAACCCCAAGTACATCGCGCAACTGGCGACGACGCGCGCCTCCGCGGTCATCGTCGGTAAAGCGTTGCCGGACTACGTCAAGCTGCCAGAGACGTGCGGGGTGCTGCGTGTCGCCGACCCCTACACGGCCTTCGCGCGGGCGCTCGAGCTCTTCGTGCAGAACACGGCGCCCGCCAAGGGCATCGACCGCCTCAGCGCCGTCGCGCCGGACGCGGTCGTCGGCGCTGACGTGTCTATCGGCCCGTTCGTCGTGATCGAGAGCGGCGCGAGCATAGGCGCGCGCAGCGTCATCTATCCGAACGTGGTCATCGGGCGGGGCGTGCGGATTGGGGAGGATTGCCTCCTGCACTCCCACGTCGCCGTGCGGGAGCACGTCGTCATCGGCAGCCGCGTGGTGGTCCAGAACGGCGCGGTGCTCGGCAGCGACGGGTTCGGGTTCGCGCGGCAGCCCGACGGCACGCACTTGAAGATTCCCCAGCATGCCGACGTCGTCATCGAGGACGACGTCGAAATCGGCGCCAACACGACGATCGATCGACCGGCCGTCGGCGAAACGCGGATCAAGGCCGGCACCAAGATCGACAACCTCGTCCAGATCGGCCACGGCGTGACGCTTGGCGAACGCGTGCTGCTGGCGTCCCAGGTCGGCATTTCGGGGAGCACGGTCATCGAGGACGATGTCGTCATGGCTGGGCAGGTCGGCGTCGGCGGCCATCTGCGCGTCGGCAAGGGCGTGGTGGCGGCGGGCAAGAGCGGGATTACGAAGTCGGTCGAGGCGGGGGAGTTCGTCACGGGCTATCCGGCGATTCCCAACCGCGACTGGCGGAAGGCGTCGGTCATCTTCCGGCATCTGCCGGCTATCAAGAAACGCATCGAAGAGCTCGAGCAGCGCGTCGCCGAGCTCACGGAGAAGCTCGCGGCATGTTCACCTTCGATCGATCGCTAGTCCGGCAAGCGGCTGCGGCCGCGTGCGTCGTGTTGTGTCTCGCGCGGACGGGGGGCGCCCAGCAGCAGGAGCCCGTCGCCGCCCCCCAGGGGGCGAGCTTCTTCTCGCGCTACGATTTCCACATGTCGGCGGCGGCGCTCGCCATCGACGATCCGCGGTTCTCGTGGGATACGCACTTTGGCGGCGAGCTGGACGTGTTCGACTACGTGGTCGGCCGTACCTCGGTGCTCGTGGATTTCGAAGCGGTGCTCGGCGACGAGTTCCGCGCGTTCGACCCGAACCAGGGCAACTACACGCTCGAGGTGTCCTCGTCGGCGCGCGTCAGCGGGACGGAGGTGGCGGCCATGTTCCACCACGTGTCGCGGCACCTGAGTGACCGGCCCAAGCCGTTTGCCGTCGCGTGGAACGTGCTGGGCGCCCGGG